>JAZNEN010000068.1:0-10313 GCA_045588615.1 Eubacteriales bacterium | reverse complement strand
ATCACTAAAGAGATTTACTCCGTAAATTGTGCCTTTGAAATACTGCGGATTATCTGTTCTGTTGTCAGCACCTATCAAGAAGTTTGATGTAGTATTTGCATACGCACTGTTGATAGATACTGTTTCCTTAAACTCTCCGTTCAGATACAGCGTTGCCGTGCTGCCGTCAACGGTGATTGCAAGATGTGTTATAGAATCAGAACGTACATCTGTCGCAAACAGATAGGTATATGCCTTGCCTTTTGAGTTCTTATAATAAAGTCTCGGTTTACCGTTATTGTAAATTTCAACGTTTATCTGTTCACCGGTTCCACCGTCATAGTTTCCGACGAGAGTACCTGCACGGTTAGTATATGATTTGGGAAGAATGAATGTTGCTTCAAATGTTTTGGGAGTCTGTGCAAGCTCACCTGTAGGTACCGCATCCTTATATGAGGAAAGCTTTAATCCTGCATCGGGCTTTGTAAAGTCTACAGACGCACCTGCTTCTTCGGCAGAAACATATTCCTTAGTTGAAATAACTACACCGCAAACACTGCATTCCGTATGCTTAAGCCCAGTCTGTGTTTCTGACGGGATTCTATCTATGATCCAGTAACTCTCCTTATGCTTACCGCCTGTTGGGCTTTCTGCACAAATTTCAGAAGTGAAATCTGTATTATAGAGAATTGAATCCGCATCCTCTGCAATACCCTTTACATCAAGTGCAATTTCTTCAGCGCTTCTTACATCGCCAAAGAGTGCCACAGAATAAATTGTTCCCTTGAAATACTGTATGTTTCCACTTCTGTTGTCGCCACCAATCTTAAGATTAGATGCATCGTCAGAAAGTGCATACTGAAGAGTCTTTGTTTCTGTCTCTTCACCATTAATATAAAGTGTTGCATTAAGTCCGTCTACTGTTATTGCAATGTGTACGGGCTTGTTTGAACGGATATCCGTATCAAATGTGCAGTCAATGCTCTGATTCCTAACGCCGGTCTTTCCGTAAAGCCTTACTCTTCCGCCGTCAAAGACCTCAAAGCTGAGTACCTTGGTTCTGTTTGGTTTATAGTTACCTACAATAACACCGGCACGTCCCTCAATATCTTCAGGAACATTTATGACTGCTTCGTAAGTTAAGGGAACTTCGTTAATATCAATCGGAACAAGTGTTTTTGTATTCGTGCTGAACTTTTTACCCTCGCCCGATACCTGAAGCTGCGTTTCTGTTGTAAGAAGTGCACTGTATATTGCATTTTCGCAATTATAAAGAATACCCTTCTTTATGTCTTCGTTTTTGAGAACTTCTTCGTAAATAGCTGTAGCATAAATTGTTCCCTTGAAGTACTGTCCGTTTCCGCTTCTGTTATCGCCACCGATTTTAAGGTCTTCTATCGTTTGGGGATAAGGCACCGTAAGAGTCTTTGTTTCTACCACTTCGCCGTTAATGTAAAGAGTAGCAGTTGTTTCTTCTACAGTTACAGTAACACGTACAGGCTTATCTGAACGTACGTCTGTATCAAATACACAGCTTTCCACAACTGATTTATTGCTGTAGTAAAGTCTTGCTTTACCGTTTTCATAAACTTCAAAGCTTGCTACATTCTTTTCACCCTGGCTGTAGTTACCTGCAATTACACCGCCACGACCTTCAATGTCTAAAGGAAGTTTAATTACTGCATCAAAAGTGTGAGGTGTATTGATGTATTTGGGTATTGCCTTTGCATTATCCTTTGTAAAGATACTACCCTTTGTTGGCACAAGAACATATTTAGAATTCTTTTCTGTGAAGTATCCCGAATATACAAGATCATCTTCATCTGCCGTTACAAGCATAGCGTCAGATTTAATTTCCTCGGCAGTTCTTACGTCGCCAAAGAGGACAATAGACAGGATTTCACCCTTGAAATACTGTGAATTTTCACTTCTCTCATCTCCGCCGACTTTGAACCTCTCCGTTGTTTCGGGAAGTGCATATCTAAGGGTTTTTGTTTCAACAGCTTCACCGTCAAGATAAAGTGTTGCCTTCTTTCCATCAATAGTGATTGCCATATGCCTGGGAACTTCAGAACGAATATCTGTATCAAATACAGTATCGATACGTGCAGAACCAGTATATGCAAAAACTCTTGGTCTGCCGTTTTCATATATTTCTATAGCTATCTGCGGATCTGTTCCGCCGTTATAGTTACTTACCACAACACCTGCTCTGTCATTATAATCGGTGGGAACGCTTAATACTGCTTCAAAAGTGTGAGGTGTCTGAGAAAGAGTTCCTATGCTGTAGCTTTCTGATACATCAAAATCAATTGCTTCAGGATGGATTACTGTATTCTCGATTACTACTTTTTCTGGGTCTTCTTTTTCAAGGGGATAATTCTCGGAATAAAGAAGATTATCGCCTGTTTCATGAACAAAAATGGCATCTGCCTTTATTTCTTCTGCAGCTCGCACATCACCAAACATTGCGACAGAATAGATTGTTCCTTTGAAATACTGAGCGTTTTTTGATCTGTCGTCACCACCAACATACATATTATTGTATTCTGACGGGTATTCAACAGTAAGCGTTTTGCTTTCAACAGCCTCGCCGTCAACATAGAGTGTTGCAAGGCTTTCATCAACCGTAACTGCAATGTGCTTTGGTGCTTTTGAACGAATATCTTTATTGAAAATACAATCCTGAATGACAGAATTGTTTCTGTAATAAAGTCTTACTTTACCTCCTGCCAAAACCTCAAAACACACAAGATTCTCACGGGTTTTCTCATAGTTACTTACTATAACACCCGGTCTGTTTGTAAAGGTCTTGGGAATACTTATCACAGCTTCAAAGGTGTGGGGCATCTGTGTAAGAGGCACAGAAATTCTTGAATCCTGACTTTTTGTAAATTTGACACCTTCTGAATAGGTTACATCGGATTCCTTGCCGACAAGTTCTTTTGCCTTAATGATTTCTCCACAACCTGTACAAGCCTGATATGCAACACCGTTTTCTGTTGCAGTTGCTTCTTTTGCGACATTCCACTCGCCGGGGCGGTGAACTGCACCTCCGATAACTTTCTTATCACAGAATTCACATTCAACGTAGGTGTAACCGTCTTCATTTTCATTTTCGGGGAAGAATGTCTTCTCTTCTCCGTAAGTGTGTTCTACCACGCCAACGCTTGTCTGATCTGCAACATTAAAGAATACGCTGTCCTCATTACAGTTGTCTTCTTTTATTACCAGAACGTAGTTTGACTGATAGCTCATAGCACCGCCATGCATATTTATGGAGCTGAGGATTGAAACATATTCACGCTTGCCGTTCTCCGAATATGAAAGCTGAAGGTCCTTACTGTGCAGTGCACCGTGGTCGTACTTGTTGAAAGACTTAAGTCCGATATCCTGACCAAGAACCAAATTCTTGTAGGGCGCTGTATCAAAGTCCTCAAGATTGGTGTAAATCTTATTATTCGGATTCTTCTTTGTAAGGAATGTGTTTGTCAGCATTTCTTCAATCTGAAGAACGATAGGTGTAGACTTGTTGTAGTTTGCACTGTTCCAGCTCATTATTACGTAATCATCGGAATTGCTGAACTTACGTACAAACTTACAGTAGGGGTTATAGGACTCTGTCCAGGTCATAACATCACCGCCGAAGGGTGAGAAGTAGAACTCGAACACGTCGTCATTTTCTGTTCCGAGATATACAATCTGTTCCTCGGGTTTAATCTCGTCAGCTCTGCCAGCTTCAATAAGGTCAATCTGATTCTTGCTTATATCAGCTACAAGAGTTCTGAAATTGTAAACTTCTTCCTGTCCGCAATATTCGGGGATGATGTTTATGTAGTTATATGCAGCACGGTAAATTTCCTCGTGATTGGAAACGATTGTTGCGGTCTGCATCTTGTTGTTACCGTTTGTAGCATTTGCGTTGATACCGTCAAGATTGCTTGATGATGACCACACTGCATTTCTTCCTGTGTTGCCGTTCATATCAAGGTAGTGCGATACTGCACACATCTTGGTATGCATCATATCTGTAGCTGCCTTGTTGTCATAAGATGTCCATTCGCAGTAGCCGAATGTCATATAATCACGTACGAACTTGCCTTCTGCGTACGCGGGGTCACAAGGCTCGTCAAGATAGTAGGTGAAATACTCGTAAAGTGTGGGAGCTGAAGAGGGCTGAGGATAGCCGTCAAGCTGACCTACAACAGTTACGTTTATGCCCATCTTTGCAGCTGTTACAAGAAGGTAGGAAAGACGTACAAAGCCGTATTTATCATAGTCCGCATTAGGAAGGTTACGCATATAACCGAAGTAACGGCTATTACGATTAATATTAACCGCCGCAAGAGCACTAAATCTGAATGAGGCGATAGATACATTTACCTCTTCTTCGGGATGTGCCTGCTTATAGAGGATTGCCTGATAAAGAAGGATACCCTCACCAACTGTACAGTTGTTTGCAGGATCGTTTGCGTGGCTTACGAATGTGTCCACAGTTACGTCTTTACCATTAATATCCGGGAACACTGTTGTGCTGCGGCTCATAAAGTTTGAAGACGTATCAAGTCTGGGAAGTTTGCCGTATGTAGTAGAAATAACACCGTCAGAGGAGTTAAGACCGAGAGAAAGAACATCGTCAACAGGAACAGGGGTTCTTTCTTTTTCTTCCTCTTCCTCTGCTGCTTTGGGAATATATGTGTCACACTCGGGAATTTCATCCTCAACGCCGGACAGGTCATTTACCGTAAGTTCATTTTTGATTGCGTAGTCCCAGTATTCATCATCTGCAGTATTGGGCGAATCCTCGTCGACATAATTCATCTTATGGATGTTAAGTATAGCCTTATAGGTATTACCGAAAATAATGGGGCCTTCTTCTGTTGCGGTATTTCCTTTAACTGTCATAGTGTTAATTGTAACTTCTGTATCGGTTGTTGTTTCGTACAGAACGCCACCCTTTTGTGCAGAGTTGTTTTCTGCCACAAGGTTATACATTTTAAGAAGTGCCTTATTATTTACGAACATTGCACCGCCGAACATTGGTGATACATTGTTTTTGAATGTACATGTGTGGAATACTGATTCCGCTTCGGAGGTAGTATTATAAATCGCACCGCCGTAACCCTCTGCGGTATTTCCATCAAATACAGTATTATTAAGGTTTGCAACGGCTGAATTGTACATAGCAATTGCACCGCCGTTAACGCCTGCACTGTTTCCTTTGATTTCGCTTGAATACACATCAACTCGTGCACTGTTAACATACATGAATCCCGCACTTGTAGGTGCACTGTTACCTGTTGCAGTGATGTTATTAAGGATAGCACGTGCAGATGAATGAAGCGAAATACCACCGGAGCAGTATGTTGAGCTGTTATCTGTAAACTGAGCACCGTCAATTTCAGCTACGGCAGAGTTTGTAAGATAAAGTGCACCGCCGTACGAGTTTACAGTTGTTGAAGATGCAGTATTCTTTGTGAAAGTAACATCCTTCATGTAAGCGTCGGAATAAGCGGTAAAATATGCCGCACCGCCCAATGCCGCCGTGTTTTCGCTAAAGGAAGTATTTTTGATGCTTACAATCTCATCTTCCTTTGTTTCAACGGCGTGCTTTGTTGTATAAATTGCACCGCCTGCATTGCCTGCTGTGTTTTTCTCAAAACGTGAATCCTTGATATTCACGTCGGAATTCACCGTTGCCGCCGTTGTATACGAAACGTAGATTGCACCGCCGTTTTTGCAGGTTGAGTTTTCTGTAAATATCGCTTTGTCAAAATCAAGAGTTGCACTGTGTACAGACACTGCACCACCCTTTGCATCACTTTCGTGGGCAGTTTTGTTCTTTGTAAAGGTAGAATCTGAAACAGTTGTTTCACTTTCACCTGCGGCATAGATAGCACCACCCTCAAAGAGTGCTTCGTTTTCATTAAATTTTGTGCCTACTATGTTAAGTGTACTCTTACGGGTAATATAAATTGCTCCGCCGAATACGTTTGATGTAGCTTCTGTATCTCGTGTATTAACTGCCTTGTTTTTGTTGAAATTACAGTTTTGAATTTCTACAATACCGCCCTCTGTCAGTGTTTCATTTGAAGCATAAACTGCAACGGCACCGCCGTTTCTTGCAGTATTGTTTTCAAACAAAGTATTTTCAAAGGTTACGATACGTGTTACAGTGTCATCGTTGGAGTTCGCAACATAAGCAGCACCGCCCAAATTGTACGCATAGTTGTTTTTCATAACAACATTGTTTGTGTCAACCATACCGTATGTAGCTATTGCGCCGCCGTTTGATTCTGTACTGTTACCTTCAAAGGTCGTATCGCCGTAAATCATAGCGATAGCCATTGCTGCACAGTACAGTGCACCGCCATTGCTCACTGAGGTGTTGTTTTTAAAGAGGATTTTGTCACTTACTGTGGAATTTTGCCGATCGCCTGCATACATCTGGCTGAACTGCGATCCCGCAAGGTAAACCGCACCGCCGTTTGTTGTTGCATGGTTTCCGATAAACTGACCGCCGTAAATAAAAAGGTCCTTGATGTTGTACATAACTCCGCCGCGGGCTGCCTGGTTACCCTCGAACAAACCGCTGTGGATGTTAAATGTACCACGGTTATATATAGCACCGCCAAGATATGAGTTGCGGTCTTCTTCTGTAATGCCCTCACCTGTCGGTTCTTCATTACAAACATTATTCTTGAATTTAGCACCGTAAATATTTACAGTACCGTCAGATATAATCATAGCGGCACCGCCTACACGGTTTGCATTGCTTACAAGATATTTTTCCTTAAGTATTCTTTCGTTTCCAACCTTGCGGTTATTCTGAATGGTTGCACCCTTATAAAGTTCTATCTGACCGCCTTCTTCAAGGAAAATCACAGTACCGGTAACATCTACTGTCATATTTTCACTGTTACCGTCAATGATAAGAAAATCTGCACTTTCGGAATACTGATTACCGAGAGTAAGCTTTGCAGTTTTTCCAAGTGCGATAGAGCTGTTACCCTCTTTATCTTCACCTACTACAAAGATGTCACCTGCAAAGTCTGCTTTTCTTGTAAGGGTTTTTGATGCAGTTGTGAAAATTACAACTTCTCCTGTAACATAGAAAGTTCTGTCAATCTCAAAGCTTTCCACAATACGGATGTTCTTTGCTCCGCTGTTGATTGCTGCTTCAAGTTCGGAAGCTGATGTTACGTCTGTAACCTCATCGAACTCATCGTAAAGCTCGTTGTTGTAATCCTGATATCTGGGAACTTCGTCCGTAATTTCTTCAACTGTGAGCTTATTTACAATAGCACTTGCCCAGTATGTGCTGTCATATTCTCCTGTATGGTCAAGGTCTGTGTAATTATTTTTGTTGATTCTGAGTTTTGCATTTGTTGTATTACCCCAGATAATCGGACCGCCTTGTGGAGCACTGTTTCCCGACACTGTAAGTCCGCTTATTGTAGCAACAGTACCTGTGGTGGTTTCATACATGAATCCGCCTTTGGGAGCAGTGTTGTTTTTAGCTGTGGTGTTATACATCGTCAGAAGCGTTCCGTTTGAAACATAAAGCGCACCGCCGTAATTGGTAGATGAGTTCCCGTCAAACGTACAGCTGTGCAGAAGTGTATTTGTGGCTGTGGTATATACATACATAGCACCGCCGTTTTTAACCGCTGCTTCTGTACCGCAACTATTATTTGTAAACTTTGTATTATATATACTTGTATCCGCTACACCCTGAAGCGCAATCGCACCGCCATTGCCTGCAGAATAGTTGTCTTTAATATCACTGTTGTAGATTTTAAGCACAGAGTGATTGTTGTACAAAAATCCGCCAAGGTCGCCTGCAGTATTTCCCGATGCAGTTATCTTATTGAATGTAAGCTCTGAAACAATACCTGTTGCAGTAGCTCTGTGCATACTGAAGGCACCGCCGTACTTTACAGAGGAGTTGTTTTTAACCTCTGCACCGTCAATTTCAATCTTTGATGCAGTAGCATACGCTGCACCGCCGTTTGCACCTGAAGAGTTGCCGTTCAGTTTTACATTTGACATATAAACATTTGCTTCTTCACTTGCCATAAGTGCACCACCGTGGCTTGAAGCTGTATTATTTTCAAATGTACTGCCATACACTTTAACATCTGCCGAATCTGCAACAACAGCACCACCTGTTGATGTAGAAGTATTTTTTGTAAATGATGCATTGCTGAACATTGCAGTTGCATTTGAGTAGAGAGCTACCGCACCGCCACCTGCACTTGTATTCTGATCAAAAACAGAATTTGAAGCTACAATCGACTTGTTATCACCGAGATTTTCAATTCCGTATGCTGCTATAGCACCGCCTGCCTTTACGGATGTGTTCTTCAGGAATGTGGTGTTATTTGCATTAAGCACACCCTGGTCGAAAATCGCACCGCCATTGTCTGCTGAGCTGTTTTCTTCAAAAAGAACCTCTGCTTTTATAATCTCGTTAGCAATACCCAGATTAAGACGACTATTTACGCTTGCGGGCATATAAATAGCACCGCCACGGTATGAAGCATGGTTCTTTGTTATTGAAGCGTTGTAGATATTTGTTGCCTTATAGCTGTAAATTGCACCGCCACGGGCTGCACTGTTTTCGGAAATAGTTGCACCGTAGATATTAAGTGTTCCGAAAGAATAGATTGCACCTCCACGGCTACTTGCTTCGCCCTCGATGTCGTGTACAATATTGTTTGACAATGTAGCACCATAAATATTAAGCGTACCTGAATCAATGATTACTGCCGCACCACCTATCTGTTCGGGGTACGAAGCAGAATATTTTTCATCAAGAGTTCTTACGTTACCAAGCTTTTTATTGTTTCTAACGGTAACCTTATGTAAATCTACCGTAGAATTATTTCCGATAAAGAATACTGTTCCTGTTACGTTTACGGAAAGGTTGTCCTTATTACCGTCAATAACAAGAAGATTCTCGCTGTCTGATTCGGGATTTCCGAAAGTAAGTGTTACAGGATTTTCTGTAAAGGTACCATTTGCAGATTCTCCCACAACGAAAATATCGCCTGCAAAATCTGCTTTTCTTGTAAGGGTATGAGCCTCATCACTGAAAATATATGTATCCTCAGTAATATAGAAGGTACGGTCAAGCTCAAAATCTTCTACTATTCTAAAGGTTGTGAATCCTGTTCCGATAGCCTGCTCAAGCTGTGAGGAGGATTTTATGTTTATAGTAACTTTTTCCTCCGGCTCTGAGGGGGTATCGCCCTCTTCACCCTCATAATCATCATAATCGGGAATATCTACGGACAGATTATTTACAGTAAGAAGATTTACAATAGCACCTGCCCAATAGCTGTCATCCAGTTCACCGGTGTTATCAACATCAAAGTATTTCTCTTTGTCAATATTAAGCACTGAAGCATTTAAGTTACCCCAGATGATGGGACCGCCTACAGTTGCAGTATTTCCTGAAACGGTAAGACCTGCCATAGTAATAGTTGTTCCTGTGGTTGTTTCGTACAAAAATCCGCCGTGTCCTGCACTGTTGTCTGTGGCAATGGTGTTATACATCTGTAAAACGCTTTTACCTGATGCGTACATTGCACCGCCGAAGTTAGCTGAAGTATTTTCACTGAAGGTACAGCTGTGGATAATACTTTCAACCGTATCTGTGTACATATACAACGCACCGCCGTTACCTGTAGCAGAGTTCTTTGTGAACTTTGTCTTATAAATGTTGGAAGAGGACCCCTGGGCAGAATATAATGCACCTGCATTACCGCCTGTAGCCGCGTTTTCGCTGATAGTTGAGTTATACAGGTTAAGAACAGATCCGTAATTGAACAAGAATCCTGCTGCTTTTGAACTGTTCTTTTCTGCAGTAATGTTATTCATCACAACAGTGCTTCCTTTATCCAATTTAACAGCACCGCCGTTATCTGCTTCCGCTACGTTTTCTGCAAATGTAACTGTTGACATTTCTGCAGTGGATGCTTCATCAAAGTATACAGCACCGCCACCTTTTGTTGCAGTGTTCTGTGACAGATTGCCAGTATACATTTTTAATGTAGCACCGGTGCTATACAAAAATCCGCCGGCTGTACCACTGTTTCCTGTTGCAGTGATATTGCTTGCTACAGCATTACTTCCACCGCCAATTGCAACAGCACCGCCCTTGCCTGATGCGGTATTTCCTGTGAATGTAACTTTATCAAGCACAGCTTCTGTGGTGGTATTGAAGTAAACAGCACCGCCCATTGTTTCCGTTGTGTTTTCGGTAAAGTCGGTTTCTGTCATACTTACGGTACCCTTTGTAGAATATACAGCACCGCCGCCGTTTGCAT
>JAZNEN010000067.1:0-5757 GCA_045588615.1 Eubacteriales bacterium | reverse complement strand
TCGTGGGCGCCGACCCCTACGGTATGCGGACGTGCGATGCACGCCCCTACGGTCTGTATATTCGGGTGATGCCTGTAGCGGCGGTTCACGAACCGCCCGCCTCAAACCCGTTTATGCTCATTTCATACTGGCATCACGTTTAATAAAGCAAATAAAATTTTAAATACAGGAGGAATTTATGCGATTTTTTACAATAATATCCGTTCTTTTTGTGCTGTTTACACCGCACGTTTGTGCTTTTTCAGCCCTGCAATATGAGGGACAAGAGGTTGAAAACATACAGCGCACCCTGCGTACACTCGGTTATTATTCGGGAATATGCGACGGAGTATATTCAAAAGAGGTGGAAAATGCCGTTTTATCCTGGCAAGCCGATAAAGGTCTGCCGGAAACGGGCATTTGCACCTCATATGACCTTGCAGCGCTCGTCATAGAGGAAAAAACACCGCTTGAAAATGAAGATGTGATCCTCGCGCTTGCTTCATATCTGTATACCGAGGCTGAAAATGCACCGCGAATATACAAGACCGCCCTTTGCTGTGAGGTGATACGGTCGGCAAAGGCAAAAAATATATCCGTTTTCGATGAGCTTTCGCACCGCAAAGCCGTTTACACATCATTCGATAAAGAGTGCCTGCGCTGTGCGTTTGAAGCGTTCATCACATTCAACACACCCACGTTATAACGATATTCGTTTTAACGAATATCATTTCATTTTCAAACCCATTTATGTTCATTTAATCCGACACATTTTGTAGGGACAGACGTCCTCGGCTGTCCGTTTTATGCCCATTTTTATAGACTTTTATCCTCACACAAATTAATGAGCTTTTTTTGCATCTTTTCGGCATATTTCATCGCTGTATAAGCTCCGCCGCAGTAGGGGACGGCGCCCTCGACGTCCCGCCTCAAACCCATTTACGCTCATTTCATGCGGACGTGCGATGCACGCCCCTACGGAAGGCTGTCAAAATGTAAAATTTATGTATCTAAATATTTAAATCATATTTGTCACCGTGCTTCGCACTTGACAAATATTTTTTTTTATGATAAACTCGCATTACCTCTGCGGTATTGACCGCCGAGGGAGGCTTTCATAAAGCAAAGTTGCCGTCATCTTCGGGCAATTTGGCTTTAAATCAAACAGGAGGTGCCGAAATGAGAGAAAAAATCACACTTGCCTGCACAGAATGCAAGCAGCGCAACTATGACAGCAAAAAGAACAAGAAGAACACTCCCGACAGACTTGAGCTGAATAAGTACTGCCGCTTCTGCCGCAAGCACACTCTTCACAAAGAAACGAAGTAAGAATCGTACAGGAGGAAAAATGGCTGAGAAAGAATTGAACAACGAAGTACAAAACGTTGAAAACAAGGCTGACGAGTCCAAGAAGGACAAGGACAGCAAAAAGCCCGAAAAGAAAAAGGGCCCCGGTATAGGCAAAAAGATCCTGAACGTTCTTAAGGACTACAGAGGTGAGATCAAGAAGATCACCTGGCCCACACCCAAGCAGACGCTTCACAACACACTCGTTGTTATCGGTGCTATGGTGCTGGTAGGAATTTTTGTATTTTTGCTTGATACCGCTTTTTCCGAAGTGGTTGAACTCCTCGCCGGAATAGGTAAATAAACTACTGAAAATTAGGAGGTAATTCCCTATGATGGACGATTACTCTCTCGATCCTAAGTGGTATGTTGCTCACACTTATTCAGGATATGAGAATAAAGTAAAGGATAATATTGAAAAGATCGTTGAAAACAGAAATCTTTCCGATGTTATCACAGATGTGAGGATCCCCGTGGAGACCGTTGTGGAGATGGACGGCGACCAGAAGAAGGAATCCGAAGCTAAAATGTTCCCAAGCTATGTGCTTGTAAAGATGGTTATGAACGATGCCACATGGCACGTCATCAGAAACATTACAGGCGTTACGGGGTTTGTCGGCCCCGGCTCCAAGCCCGTTGCACTTACGGATGCTGAGGTTGCCGCTTTGGGAATCGACCTTGCAGACGGAGAAGAAAGCTCCGCACGCAAGACGACCACACTCGGCTTTGCAGTCGGCGATACGGTCGCTATAAGAGAAGATGTGCTTTTCGGCGTAAATACAGCCACAGTCACAGCTATCTCGCCCGACTTGAAGAAAGTCAATGTCACAGCGCTTATGTTCGGAAGAGAAACACCTATCGAACTTGATGCCGCTGACGTTAAGCCTTTGAAATAAGGCGTTCCGCAGAACACTGCGGTAAATGTGGGAGGAAGAAAATTCACTTATCATCTTCCGAACAACCACATGGGCAGAATAACGGTATATTCTGCTACGGAAAGGAATCGGTAACATAAAAATGGCTAAGAAAATAATGGCTTATGTTAAGTTGCAGCTGCCCGCAGGCAAAGCAACACCCCAGCCCCCTGTTGGTCCGGCTCTCGGTCAGCACGGTGTTAACATCGCAGCATTTACAAAAGAATTCAACGAAAGAACAAAGAACGATATCGGTCTTATTATCCCCGTAGTTATCACTATCTACGCTGACAGATCGTTCTCATTCATAACAAAGACTCCCCCCGCAGCGGTTCTTATAAAGAAGGCTGCAGGTATCGAATCGGGTTCCGCTGTTCCTAACAAGACAAAGGTAGCAAAGATCACAAAGGAACAGGTTCAGAAGATCGCCGAAACAAAGAAGCCCGACCTTACTTCCGGCTCGCTTGAAGCAGCTATGAGTATGATCGCAGGTACTGCACGCAGTATGGGCATCACGGTAGAGGACTAAGGGAGGTAGACGATAATGTTTAAAGGTAAGAAATATACAGACAGCACAAAGCTTATCGACAAGGCTAAGTTTTACGATGCTGAAGAAGCACTTGCTCTCGTTTGCCAGACAGCAAAGGCAAAGTTCGACGAAACGATCGAGCTTCACGTACGTCTCGGCGTTGACAGCCGTCACGCTGACCAGCAGGTAAGAGGCGCTGTTGTCCTCCCCAACGGTACAGGTAAGACTGTCCGCACACTCGTTTTCGCAAGAGGCGACAAGGCAGAAGCTGCTAAGGCAGCAGGCGCAGACTTCGTAGGCGCTGAAGATATGGTAGCAAAGATAACACAGGAAAACTGGTTTGATTTCGATGTTGTTATCGCATCTCCCGATATGATGGGCGTTATCGGCCGTCTCGGTAAGGTTCTCGGTCCTAAGGGACTTATGCCTAACCCCAAGGCAGGTACTGTTACTCCCGACGTTGCTAAGGCTGTTACAGAAGCTAAAGCAGGTAAGATCGAGTACAGACTTGACAAGACAAACATCATCCACTGCCCCATTGGTAAGGCTTCCTTCGGTGCTGAAAAGCTTACAGAAAACTTCGATACACTTATGGGTGCTATCGTTAAGGCTAAGCCCGCAGCTGCTAAGGGTCAGTACCTCAAGAGCGTTTGCATCGCTTCCACAATGGGCCCCGGCATCAAGATCAACACATCTAAGCTCGGCTAATTAAAAAAATAAACGGCTTTCACCTCAAATGAAGTGAAAGCCTTATTTTTTTTGTAATGAAATGTTATTCGCACAGCGAATAACATTAAGACGTCGTGGCGTGCATCGCACGTCCGCATACCGTAGTGGATGAGGTGTCAGATTAAATGGGTAAAAAACGGCGCCCTGCCCGTCCCCCCCTCGGCTCGGTACGAGCCGCCACGGGCATAGGGCGCACCGCCGCGGGCGGTATGTTTGTTGATTTCAATAAAGAAAAATGAAGTTGAAACGGGTTGTCGTCACTTTGCAAAGCAAAGTGATTGCGTCTTAACCCCTACAGGCACCGCCCCGAATACACAGACCGTATAACAAAAAAATGAAAATATTTCCGCAGGAAATATGCGCATCCCCCGGTGGGGGTCCGGGGATGCGCCATCACGTTGAAATTTGTGAAAATAAACCCAATAATTCGCACGGGGCGACGTCCCTCATAAAACGAACAAAAATGGATTTGCACCGTCACCATTTTCAATTTTTAATTATTTATCCCCCGAATTAAATGAGCAAAAACGCAAAATTGAATATTCCGTAAATTGCGCCTTTTACTTGTTGATATTTGTCAAAAAATGTGATATATTTAATAAACATAGACATTAAATAACATTTTAAGAAGGAAGCTGTTATGAAAAAAATTTTATCGTCATTTTTGATCCTTTGCATCACCGTTTCGTTTCTGACCGCCTGCGGCGGCAAAAATGATACAACACCGTCCGATGAAAATTCCATAATCGGGCTTTGGAAAACGTCCGTTGACATGTCATTCAAGTTCAACGATGCCTTTAAAACCGAAAGTCCTGTTGATATCGACCTTCCCGAGGTAACGGGATTTGTATTCGATATGACATTTGAATTTCGTGATGACACTACATACACAACAAAGATAAGCAAGGAAAGCGGTGAAAGAGCAAAGCAGTCTGTAAAGCCGTCGCTTATAAATGCCTTTACGGTGCTTTATGAGGAGCTGGCAAAAAATGCAGGTGTAACACTTGAAGCATTTCTTAAAGAATCCGAAATTGAGGATTTTGATTCGCTTGTCGATATGCTTTTTGAAACCGAAGAATTTGCAGAGCTTATGGTAGGCTTTGAAAACAGCGGAAAATACATGATCGACGGTGACAAAATTTACGAAACAGCCGATATAAACGGTGAATTTGACAAGAGCTCATACACGGTCTTCACCATTTCCGACGGAAAACTGACATTTACGGATATGGTTAATTCCGATCATGATGCTGACACATCGTTTAAATCGTTCCTTCCGCTTGTATTTGAAAAGCAGTAAGGTAAAATTTATATTATGTAAATATATACGGGATGATGTTTCACATAAAAGTGGTGCAGGCATGGCGCCGATACTGTAAAGATTCAGATGAAACAAGGCATTAAAACAGAAAAAATATAAAAAAAACAGGGCGGCTCATTTTGGAAACAATTCCTAAAAATGAGCCTGCCCCTTTTGTTATTATTGATTATCGAGCTTTGCGAATGCACACCAGCCGTCATTTACGGTATATGCTAAGAAGACGCCGTCAGAACATTCTGTTATACGGTCATATTCAAAGGGAACTACCACACGTCCCTCAAGGTCGATAACGCCTTTTTTGCCGTCCTTATCACCGACGACCGCAAGACCTTCGCAAAAAGGTGTTGCATATGTGTATTTAATTTCAGCCGTCCAGTCATTTTTCAGTGCGTAAAAGCCGTATTTTCCGTCCTTTTCGAGAAGCATTCTCTGATTTGAATAGGAAATGAGCTTTGTGCCGAATGGCGGTGCAAGCTCCTTACCCTTGTAATTCACGAGCACGTCATAATCCTCGGTCAAAACATTTTTTCTGTAAGCTATTACACGCACCATTACGTAACCGCTGTCAAAATAAAGCGAGCCTGTGCCGTATATATCGGTATTTCCGACGGGAAGTGCTGAAAACATTTGTTTTCCGTTTTCGTTATAGCAGAAAAGCTCACCGTTTTTATGGACTATTCCGTATCCATCGGAAAAATTATACGCTTCATCGCATGAAAGCGAAAAAACATCCTCGCCGTTTGCGTTTTTGTATACAAAATTTCCGTCCTGCTTCGCTGAATAAAGCGTCTGAGCTTTGCCGAGTGCAGGCGTGAAGTTGTAATAAAGACCCGTATCGACCGCTGTTGTCCTTTCAAAGCTGCCGTTTTTGATGACATAATCCGCACCGTTAATGCGGAAAACAGGCAAGCCGTTTTTATCTCTTTTATAAACAAGCT
>JAZNEN010000066.1:0-12596 GCA_045588615.1 Eubacteriales bacterium | reverse complement strand
CATATCTGTGGAATATTTTACAATCCCGTCAAATACAATATAGTAAACAAATTTCGGGAGGATAACAATGGCACAGAAGGGAATATATAAGGATATTTCAGAGAGGACGAACGGTGATATTTATGTTGGTGTGGTCGGACCTGTAAGAACTGGAAAGTCGACCTTTATAAAAAGATTTATGGAAACACTTGTTTTACCTAATATAAAAGGTGAGTATGACAAGGAGAGAACGAGGGATGAACTTCCGCAATCGTCATCAGGAAAGACCGTAATGACAACGGAACCGAAGTTTATACCCGATGAAGCTGTAAATGTGAGTCTTGACGGAAATGCTGATTTCAATGTCAAAATGATCGATTGCGTGGGATTTATCGTTCCTGAAGCGCTTGGACATATCGAAAACGGAGTACCGAGAATGGTGCATACACCGTGGAGCGAGGAGCCTATGCCGTTTGATGAAGCGGCTGAGATGGGCACACAAAAGGTCATAACCGACCACTGTACAATAGGTATGCTTGTCACGTGTGACGGAAGCTTCGGAGAAATATCACGCGAAAGCTATGTATCGGCAGAGGAAAGAACCGTCAAAGAATTAAAATCGATGAATAAGCCCTTTGTCATCATCTTAAATTCATCTGTTCCCAATTCCGAAAAAAGCATTGAACTGGCGTTGTCGCTTGAGGAAAAATATTCAGCTCCTGTTGCACTTATAAATTGTCTTGAGCTTAATGCGGAGGATATAAAGCACATACTTGAGCTTGTTTTGCTTGAATTCCCCGTGTGTGAAATATCGGTGAATATTCCTGAATACATAACCGCACTGTCGGGTGATCATCCGATATACCGTTCGATTAATTCAATGGTTTTCTCGCTTGCTTCAAAAATAGAGAAGATCAAGGATATTTCTTCGGTATTTTCAAAGCTTGCGGAAAACGAAAATGTAACGGCGGTAAATATTGAAAAAATAGATCTCGGACACGGAAAGGCAATTATAAACACAGAACTTACAGATGGACTTTTTTACAAAATACTGTCCGAAGAAACAGGATTTGAGATAACCTCTGACGAATCACTTTTAAAGCTTTTAAAAGAGCTTTCAACCTCAAAAAAGAAGTTTGACAAGGTTGCACACGCATATGACGAGGTGCTTGCAACGGGATACGGAATAATATCCCCCGGTGTTGAAGACCTTGCACTTGAAGAACCCAAAATTGTAAAACAGCCGGGCGGATACGGTGTAAAACTGCGCGCATCGGCACCGTCTGTTCATATGATAAAAGCGAATATTCAGGCGGAAGTGAACCCGATAGTCGGAACAGAGCAGCAGTCAGAGGATCTTGTTAAGTTTTTGCTTCGTGAATTTGAGGAGGATCCCGCAAGGATCTGGGACACTAATATGTTCGGAAAATCACTTTATGAGCTTGTAAACGAGGGACTTAACACAAAGCTTTCGCATATGCCGGCAGATGCCCGCGTGCGTCTTTCCGAAACGCTTGAAAAGATAATAAACGAAGGCTCCGGCGGACTTATCTGTATAATACTGTAATTAACAATTAAAACCGAATGTGACTGATGTTATGTTCGGTTTTTATTTTTTACGTAAAAAATACAGATTGAATGTCCAAATGCGAATAATATTTACGAATTGTATTCAAATACGATACAAATATTTAGTAAAATGTAGTTTGGTAAATTATATTTTCAATAACATATAAAGGATTAAGAAAATGGCTAAAGAAAAAAAGTTTGTAGAACAGATAACAGCAATGGATGTTGACTTTGCAAAATGGTACACGGATGTTGTCAAAAAAGCGGATCTCGTGGATTATTCGGGTGTAAAGGGCTGTATGATCATAAGACCTTACGGCTATGCAATATGGGAAAATGTACAGAAGCTTCTTGATGCAGAATTCAAAAAGACGGGACATGAGAATATATACATGCCTATGTTTATTCCCGAATCCTTGCTTAATAAGGAAAAGGCACACATTGAAGGCTTTGCTCCCGAGGTTGCTTGGGTAACACACGGTGGCGGTGAAAAGCTGACTGAGCGTATGTGTGTGCGCCCCACATCAGAAGTGCTTTTCTGCGATCACTATAAAGACATAATCAAGTCTTACAGAGATCTTCCCAAGCTTTACAACCAGTGGTGCAGTGTCGTAAGATGGGAAAAAACGACAAGACCTTTCCTCCGTACAAGAGAATTTTTGTGGCAGGAAGGACATACGATGCATGCAACGGCTGAGGATGCTGAAAATGAAACACTCAGAATGTTGAATATATACGCTGATTTTTATGAAAAACAGCTTGCAATACCCGTTGTTAAGGGTAAGAAAACAGACAAAGAAAAGTTTGCAGGTGCTGCGGCAACATACACGGTCGAAGCACTTATGCACGACGGCAAGGCGCTTCAGGGTGGTACGTCACATAACTTCGGATGTGAATTTGCAAAGGCATTCGGAATACAGTATCTCGATAAAGATAATCAGTTAAAACCTTGTTATCAGACCTCCTGGGGTGTATCAACAAGAATGATCGGGGCAATAATCATGGCACACGGTGATGATTCAGGACTTGTTCTGCCTGCAGCTATCGCCCCCATTCAGGCTGTTATCGTGCCTATAGCGCAACACAAAGAAGGCGTGCTTGATAAGGCAAATGAGCTTACCGAAAGACTTTCAAAGGTTGCAAGAGTGAAGCTTGACGATTCCGACAACTCACCCGGTTGGAAGTTTGCCGAATACGAAATGAAGGGTGTACCGATAAGAATTGAGATAGGCCCGAAGGATATCGAAGAAAATCAGTGCGTATTTGTACGCCGTGACAACAGAGAAAAGGTATTTGTAAGTCTTGACAATGTCGAAGAAGCGCTTGTTGAAGAATTTAAGAAATACACAGAAGCGCTTTACAACAAGGCTCTTGAACGCCGTGCAAATATGACATATACGGAAACGGAGCTTGATGCATTCATCGAAACTGCAAAGACAAAGCCCGGATTTATCCGCGCTATGTGGTGCGGAGATCTTGAGTGCGAGCTCAAGATGAAGGAGCTTGCAGACGTAACATCGCGCTGTGTGCCCTTCGATGAAGATGCTTGCGGAGATAAATGTATCTGTTGCGGCAAGCCCGCAACGAAACTCCTTTATTGGGGTAAGGCATACTAATGCTTTCAGTCGTTTATACCGCAGGACTTGCGGGAATTGACGGTTATACTGTTACTGTTGAATGTAACAGCACAAATACCGTTCCCGGCTTTGAGATAGTCGGACTGCCCGATGCATCAATAAAGGAATCAAAGGAAAGAATAAAAGCAGCTGTCGCCAATAGCGGTATGCTTTTTCCGTCCTTGCTTCTGACGGTAAATCTTGCACCGGCAGACAAGAAAAAGGAAGGTTCATCGTATGATCTGGCTATTGCTGTGTCAATACTTTCATCGTGCGGTGTAATACTTCCGACAGATATGCTTGAAAGATGCTGTTTTGTCGGTGAGCTGTCGCTTTCGGGTGATATTCGTCCTGTGCGCGGTGTTTTACCGATGTGCGTTGCGGCGAAGGCGGCGGGAAAAACGGAGATATTTGTTCCGTTTGAAAATGCCGCAGAAGCGGCTGTTGTGGACGGTGTGAATATTTACGCTTTAAAATCACTCAGCGATCTTATTGTGCATCTCAATACAAATGATAAAATAACACCTGAGGTTTTTGACAAAGAAAAATTCGGAGAGGCATTTTTAACTTCAAGCGTTGACTTTGCTGATGTCAAGGGACAGGATAAAGCAAAATGCGCCTTAGAGATTGCCGCCGTTGGATCACATAATGTTTTGCTCATCGGTCCGCCCGGATCGGGTAAAAGTATGCTTGCAAAACGGTTGCCGACAATAATGCCCGAGCTTTCGTTTGACGAAGCAATAGAAACAACAAAAATACATTCGATTTCAGGTATACTTCCATCGGGTGTTTCGCTTATAACGCAAAGACCGTTCAGATCTCCACATCATACAATGTCAAGCGTCGGACTTTCCGGCGGCGGACATATCCCGATGCCGGGTGAAATATCACTTGCAAATAACGGTGTGCTTTTTCTTGATGAGCTTCCGGAATTCAGACGTGAAGCACTGGAAGTACTTCGCCAGCCGCTTGAGGACGGAAAGGTCACGATAACACGTGTAAACGGTAAGCTTACATATCCGTGTAAGTTTATGCTCGTCTGTGCGATGAACCCGTGTAAATGCGGATATTTCGGTTCACAGAAAAGAAGATGTACATGCGGCGACGGTGATATAAAAAAGTATCTGGCAAAAATATCGGGACCGTTACTTGACAGAATAGATATACAGGTGGAAATGCCGGAGGTAAGGTATGATGAGCTTTCATCAAGATCATCGGGAGAAACCTCGGCGGTCATTCGTCAGCGTGTGAAAGAAGCACGAGAGTTCGCGAGGGCGAGAAATGAAGCACTCGGAATACATTCAAATGCTCAGATGACATCCACACAAATACGTCAGTGCTGTGTCCTAAATGACGGAGCAAAGCAGCTCCTCAAGGATGCATTTGATAAAATGGGACTTTCGGCGCGTGGATATGACAGAATACAGCGTGTCGCAAGAAGTGTTGCCGATATAGATAAAAGTGAGCTCATAACAGAGTACCATATGGCGGTTGCCATAAATATGCGTTCACTTGACAGAAAATATTGGCACAGATAAATAAATTACAGGAGAGGGTAAAATGAAAGAACTTAAAGGTACAAGAACTGAAGCAAATCTTCATGCAGCGTTTGCAGGTGAAAGTATGGCAAGAAATAAATACACATACTTTGCATCTGCGGCTAAAAAGGAAGGCTATGAGCAGATTGCGGCAATATTCCAGGAAACAGCCGATAATGAAAAAGAACACGCTAAAATGTGGTATAAGCTTCTTAACGGCGGTATAGGCAAGACAGCTGAAAATCTTTTCGATGCTGCTGAAGGTGAAAAATACGAATGGGTTGAAATGTATGCTGAATTTGCAAAGCAGGCAAGAGAAGAAGGCTTTGATTATATAGCAAATCTCTTTGAAGGTGTTGCAAAGGTTGAAAAGGAGCACGAGGAAAGATACCGCAAGCTTCTTGAAAACGTAAAAGGTGACAAGGTATTCATCAAGGAGGATGTTGTAATCTGGAAGTGCCGTAACTGCGGACACATCCACGTAGGCAAGGAAGCTCCCGAGGTTTGCCCTGTTTGCGCACATCCCAAGGCATATTTTGAAATAAAGAGCGAAAATTATTAATCGAATAAAAAACGGTCGCAAGACCGTTTTTTTGTTTGATATAAACTAAATCAATTGATTTTCTCAGGAAATCTGCGCCCATGCCCGCCCACCGCAAGCGGTGTAATGTAGATACTTGAAAAATATCACAAGTTCAAAAAATATTAATTGATAAAGTGTATAAAATTCCGTTTTAATTTGGTATACTGTCGAAAGTTTATTCGGGAGATTAAAATGTTTACACAGTTCAGAAAAAAGTACATAGGTGACAGGTTGTTTTACAGAAAGGTAATGCTTGTCGCAATACCTATAATGATTCAAAACGGAATAACGAATTTCGTAAATATGCTTGACAATATAATGGTGGGCAGGCTCGGCAATGTGGAAATGACAGGTGTTTCCATTGTAAACCAGCTTATGTTTGTATTCAATCTTACGATATTCGGAGCAGTCGCCGGCGCAGGTATATTTACTGCGCAGTTCTTCGGAAAGAAAGACGATAAGGGTATACGTGCGACGTTCAGATATAAGATAGTTACAGCACTGCTGATAACAGCACTGGGAATACTCATTATGCTGTTTTTCGGTGAGGAGCTTATAAAGCTGTATCTGACGGGGGAAGGAAGTGCTGAGGAAATCGCACAAAGCCTTGTTTTTGCAAAGCAGTATCTTAAAATAATGCTTATCGGTATTGTTCCGTTTGCCCTAACGCAGGCTTATTCGGGCACACTTCGCGAAACGGGTGAAACCGTAGTCCCAATGAAGGCGGGCATTATTTCTGTGTGTGTCAATTTTACACTTAATTTGCTTCTTATATTCGGTTATCTCGGACTTCCGAGGCTCGGTGTTGCGGGCGCAGCACTTGCAACGGTAATTGCACGTTTTGCGGAGCTTGCATTTATAGCGTACATAACGCATAAAAACAGTGATAAATACAAATTTATCAAGGAGGCTTACCGCAGTCTTAAAATACCACGCGGGCTGGCTGCCGAAATAACGAAAAAATGTATTCCGCTTATGCTTAATGAAACCTTGTGGTCGGGCGGTATGGCAATGCTGGTACAGTGCTATTCTGTAAGAGGATATTATGTCGTCTCGGCGCTTAATATAAACTCAACTGTCAGCAACGTGTTCAATGTGTCATTTATTGCTATGGGAAGCGCTATAGCAATTATAATCGGTCAGATGCTTGGCAGAGGAGATACTGAACAGGCAAGGAATTCTGTCGGTAAGCTTACTGTATTTTCGCTGATCCTTTGCTCTTTTGTCGGTGTTGTTATGGCGCTTGCCTCGCCTCTTTTTCCGCTTATATACAAAACAAGTGATGATGTACGTACTCTTGCCGCACAGTTTATTATGTGCTCTGCTTTGTGTATGCCGATACACGCTGTTGCGAATGCGTGCTACTTTACACTGCGCTCGGGCGGTAAAACAATGATAACGGTTATTTTCGACAGTTGTTTCGTGTGGGCGATCTCCGTTCCGCTTGCGTTTATTCTGAGTAGATATACACAGCTTCCCGTTGTGCCACTGTATTTCATCTGCACAGCCATAGATGTATTAAAGTGTGCTATAGGACTTGTGATGATAAAAAAGGGAATTTGGATAAACAATATAGTTGATAACCAAAAGGTTGAATGATAAATAAAAATCGGGTCGGCTCGTTTGAGTCAACCCGATTTTATTATTTATTTTCATATATCATATTTAAAAGCAAAGCGGCATTTTGACGTGTGAGAGGGCGTTTTTCCTCTCCGAAATTGCCTGTTTGGATGACAGTATTGTCGAGAAAAGAAAGTGTTTGCTCAGCATCCTCAGGTAAAATGATTGATGAAATTATTTTCGAAGCATCGTATTCACTTATAGGTTCATTTGAGCAAAATGCATTTTCTTCGCCGATCGAACAATCTATACCGAGATTCATAGCTGTGATTACATATCCCTTTGTATACGAGGGGATATTTTCATCATCATCGAATCCCGTGTTTGTTTGGGTGTAGATGTTTGGACTGTACCCGGCACACTTCATAGCCATAACAAGAAAATCGCCGCGTTCAACTGTGGATGATGGAGAAAAATACAGTCTGTCGCCGATTCTTTCGCCCACAAGTATATTGTTTTCAGCAAGGACAAGCGAAGCATATTGTGCGGGATTTTCTGCCATGTCGGCATATATCATTTTAGATTTGTTTTTTGACGTTTTTACTGTAACTGTGGCTACATCGCTCAGGTTTCCGTACTTGTCGGAGACTCTGTAAGTGAAGCTGTCAGTTCCTCTGAACTGTGATGTCGGTGTATATTTGAAAATTCCAAGTGCTTTGTCAGTCATTGTCAAAAGTCCGTTTTCCGGCTGTGAAACGATAATGAAATCAAGCTCGTCTCCGTCGGCATCACTTCCTTTGAGACGTGAAAAAACGGGAATATCCTCCGCTGTATTCACCTTGAATGATTCCCCGACAGGGGATGAATTTTCTTTGTCGATAACATACAAAAGGCATTTTATATCACCGTTGTTTACAACAAAGTCAAATGTGCATGATACGTTTGATGTTGCAGGTTCAAAGGTAAGAAATTCTATTCCGTCGGAGCTTATTACCTGATTTGCAAATGCATCTAAATTTCCAAACTTCAATCGACCGTATTTTGCTTCGGGAAGGGAACTTATGGTGATGCTTTTCAGCTCATCCTCACCGAGAACTTCTGCAAAGTCTGATTTTGTGAAGCATATTTTTTCACCGTACGAGCAGGTCTTGATCACCCTGACATCCCTTTGTATTATGTGCATACCGGGGGATAGCACGCCGTTTGCGGAAATGACCGATAATGCAAGGATAAAGGTTGTCATTAAAACAGAAAAGATTTTTTTAAGCATAGCACAACTCCATTCATTTTTATGATGCTATTTTATCCCGTTCGGCATCTCCTATTCGGAAATATTTGTTTGTTGACAATTATTTAATATTATTTCGTTTTTTAATATTGACACAGTAACTTAATTTTGGTAAAATTAAGCGATCTTATGAAAAGAGGTGTTTTTTATGTCAGATAATATAACAAAGCTTTCGGCTGTAGATTTTAAAGACGGTATGATATCGTGTGAGGTTGATTATTCTGTGGGAGAATATCCTGCGAGTATGCTCATCAGAAAGGACAGTAAAGATGGCGAGGCGATCGCAAAAGCAACGCTTGCCCTTTATAAGGGTGTTGATACTGTCAGCTTTGAAATACAGCCCACAAGAGGTGTGCATGATATATACATCGAAGTTGATCAAAATGCCAAAATACACGATGTGCGTTTTTTAAAGACCTCTGTATTTGAAAAAAAGGACTATGTTCCGGCTAAGCGTGTACAGTCAAACGGCTTTGGTTTTGACGGCTGGGAAGCTGTTGATATGCTTGGCAGAAAAATTTTGTCATCGGGCGATGTCGGTGCCAAAAACGGAAAAAAGGTCGGTCTTTTCTACTGGACGTGGCATGAACGTGCAACCGGTGCGCCTGCCATAAATCTTGTGGAAACGTTTAAAAAATATCCGGATGCGGAATATAACGAAAATCATCCTGTATGGCAGGGAAAAAACGGCTGTTGCCATTGGAATGAGCCGCTGTTCGGCTTTTACCGCAATTCAGACACATATGTATTAAGACGTCACGCAGTTATGCTTGCTGCCGCAGGTGTTGACTTTATCGTGTTTGACTGTACAAACGGTGCATTCCTTTGGAAAAGTGCATATATGCCGCTACTCGAAGAATGGAAAAGATGTCTGGACGACGGAATAAATGTCCCTAAAATTGCATTTATGCTTAACTTTTATCCCGGCGAGCCGTCTGAAAGAATGTTAAGACACCTGTATACCGATATGTACAAGCCGGGCAAATTCAGCGACCTTTGGTTTATGCACGAGGGAAAGCCGCTTGTGATCGGATTCAAGGAAGCGCTTCCACAGGTTGGTGTTTCGGACAAGGATACAGAACTGCTTAATGAAATGAGAGAGTTTTTCACGTTCCGTCCTCCGCAGCCTGTATATAAGACCAATGCAGATTCATATCATCATAAAGACCATTGGGGCTGGCTCGAAATATTCCCGCAGAGTAAGTACCGTGAGCGCCCCGACGGAAGCTGCGAAATGGTTACAGTCGGTGTTGCGCAGAATGCAAACAAAAACAGGATATGCACATTCTTCAATGATGAGGGCACTTTTGGCAGAAGCTATACGCATAAATATGGACACTCAAAGGTTACACCTGATTCGTATAAGTACGGATATAACTTCCAGGAGCAATGGGACAGAGCGATAGATCTTTCTCCCGACATAGTGTTTGTAACGGGTTGGAATGAGTGGATAGTTCAAAAATCAAAGGGCGCTCCGTGGATACTTGACGAAAACTCAACGAAGATAGCGTTTGTTGACCAGTTTGACTATGAACACAGCCGTGATATTGAGCCTGATTGTGACGGATATCTTGATACGTATTATTTGCAGCTCACCTCAAACATCCGCCGTTTCAAGGGCGCATATCAGCCAGAGAAGGCGTCGGATGAAAAGCATATCGATATAAAGGGCGGCTTTTCACAGTGGAAGGATGTAGCCCCGTATTACAAGAACCCCAAGGGGCTTGCTGCAAAGCGTGACTGTGAAGGATTTAAGGGCAGCTATTACAAGAACGAAAGCGGAAGAAATGAGATAATCGGCGCAAAGGTCGCACGCGACGAAAAAAATATTTACTTCTATGCTGAATGTACAAACGATATAACAAAGCCCGAGGGCGATGGTTGGATGACGTTGTTTTTAAATGTGAACGGCAATAAGGAAAATTCGTGGAACGGATATGATTTTGTTATAAACAGACTTTCTCCGAAGTCCGGCAAGGCATCGGTTGAAAAATATTCTCCGACGAGTGACTCCGAATCGTTCACTTGGGAAAAAATAGGAACATGCCGTGTAACTGTCAGAAAAAACAAGCTTATGCTTGAGATCCCGAGAGAGCTTGTTGGCTGTGAGGGCAGATTTGATATTCAGTTCAAGTGGAGCGACAATATGCAGACGCCGTCGGTTATGGATTTTTATCTAAACGGTTCATCAGCACCCTACGGCAGATTTAATTACAGATACAAAATTTAAGTTTATAATTTGAAAGGAAAATAAAAAAATGAAAAAAGTTATTGCAATTATTATGGCGGCTGTCCTTATGACAGTTTCATTCGCTTCATGCGGCGGAGTAAAAACTCCCGACAAGCAGGAAACATTTGATGTTACAACAAAGGAAAAAGTAAATGTTCAGATACTTCTTAATGACGGAAGATCAATGGATCTTGAGCTTTATCCGAAAATAGCACCTATAACAGTTCAGAACTTTGTAGACCTTGCAACATCCGGCTTCTATGACGGACTTACTTTCCACAGAGTTGTTTCAGGCTTCGTTGTTCAGGGCGGTGACCCCAACGGTGACGGTACAGGCGGTTCAGGCACAAAGATCAAGGGTGAGTTTTCCGAAAACGGTGTTGAAAATACACTTTCACACACAAAGGGCGTAATTTCCATGGCTCGTCAGTCCAGCCTTACAGGCGAATCGGAAGACGAAGTAGATACACTTATGGACAGTGCAACGTCACAGTTCTTTATCGTACTCAATAACAGCGCAAAGTCATCTCTTGACGGTAAGTACGCTGCATTCGGTAAAATGACAAAGGGATTTGATGTTCTCGAACAGCTTGGTGCGGTGTCAGTAGACAGCAATGATAAGCCCCTTGAAGAGATCATTATCAACAGCATCAGAGTAGTTGACTGAAAGAGGTAATTAAAATGATTAAAATAACAATGGCAGACGGCGGAGTAATGACACTTGAACTTTATCCCGAAATTGCTCCCAAAACAGTTGAAAATTTTGAATCACTCGTTAATAAAGGCTTTTATAACGGACTTATATTCCACCGTGTTATAGCAGGCTTTATGATACAGGGCGGATGCCCTGAGGGAAGCGGCATGGGCGGTCCCGGTTATTCTATAAAGGGTGAGTTTTCATCAAACGGATTTAACAATACACTCAAGCATACACGCGGTGTTATTTCTATGGCAAGAGCACAGGATCCCAACTCCGCAGGTTCACAGTTCTTTATAATGCATGCTGATGCTCCTCACCTTGACGGTGACTACGCGGCATTTGGTAAGCTTGTTGAAGGTTATGATGTGCTTGATAAGATAGCATCTGTTTCAACAGACTGGTTCGACAAGCCCACAAAAGAGCAGAAGATAGAAAAAATAGAAATTATTTAAGGGGAACTATTCCTATGAAATACGGTATTCAGCTTTACAGCATACGTGATATGGCGAAAACAGATTTCGAAATGGCAGTAAAGACCGTTGCTGAAATCGGCTACGGTATGGTAGAATTTGCAGGCTTTTACGGAAGAACCTCGGAGGAGGTGTGTAAATTGCTTGCGGATAACAACATTGAAGTCTGGGGCACGCACACTGGAATATATGAGCTTGTGAATGATTTTGAAGGCACTGTTGCATATCATAAAGCGATAGGAAACAAAAACTATATTATCCCTATGCACGATCTTTCAACTATTGAAAAGATAGACGATTTTGTACGTCTTGTCAATGAGTATCAGCCAAAACTTGAAAAAGAGGGAATTAAGCTCGGTTATCATAACCACAGTCACGAGTTTATTCTCAATGAGGACGGTTCTGATATATATAAGAATATCGTTGAAAGAACGAATATTTATCTTGAAATAGATACTTATTGGGTATTTAATGCGGGGCTTGATCCTGTTGAAACGCTGGAAAAGTATAAAGACAGACTTTTGTGTATCCATATCAAGGACGGTATTGAAAATTCCAATGGCAGACCGCTCGGTAAGGGTATAGCACCCGTTGAAAGGGTATACAAAAAAGCCATAGAGCTTGGCATTCCCATGATCGTGGAAAGCGAAACATTGACACCGAGCGGTGAGGAAGAATGCCGTATTTGTTTTGAATATTTAAAAAAGCTGGAGCAGGGGTGATGTTATGTCATTGATAAAAAAATTATCGTGCGGTTTACTTGCAATTTGTACTGTTTTTTCTTCGTTTGCGTTTGCTTCTTGCAATAAGAAAGATGATGACAGTACACCTGCTGTGACCGTAGCGCCGGATAGCAGTAATGAAACGGCTGAGCTTTATCCGGACTATCTTCCTGAAATGCTTGATTTCGATAATAAAGAGATTACATTTCTTGTAATGGGAGACGGATACAATTCTGCCGATTGGCGTTCTCAGGACATATATGCGGAAACGGATTCAGATGATCCCATCGTATCGGCGGTCTACCGTCGTAATATGTTCCTTGAAGATGAATATAATGTCA
>JAZNEN010000065.1:0-4968 GCA_045588615.1 Eubacteriales bacterium | reverse complement strand
ATAAAGCTTGCCGCAAAGCGAATAGTTTTCGGTAAATTTTTAAACTGCGGACAAACATGCGTTGCACCCGATTATGTGCTTTGCGATGCGAAAATAAAAGATCTGCTTGTGCGTGAAATTTGCAAACAAATAAGAAAACAGTACGGTGAAGATCCGTTAAATAATCCCAATTACGGAAAGATAATAAACGAAAAGCATTTTGACAGAATAAATGCGCTGATAGATCATGAAAGAACAGTTATCGGCGGTATTTCAAACAGAAAAATATTAAGAATTGCGCCCACGGTTATGACAGACATCACGTGGAATGATGATGTTATGAAAGAAGAAATTTTTGGCCCTGTTCTTCCGATTCTGACATTTGATAAATTCAGTGATATTTTTAATATTCTTGCAGACAAACCGAAGCCGCTTGCGCTTTATCTGTTTTCCGAAAACAGAAAACGCATAGATGCTGTTGTATCACACATTTCTTACGGCGGCGGATGTATAAATGATACGGTCATACACCTTGCCACAAGTGAAATGGGATTTGGCGGTGTCGGTGAAAGCGGAATGGGAAGCTATCACGGTAAAGTCGGCTTTGATACATTTTCCCATATCAAAAGTATCGTTGAGAAGAAAACGTGGCTTGATCTGCCGATGAGATATCAGCCGTATAAAAATGGACTTTACGAAAAAGCGGTAAGATTTTTCTTAAAATAAAAAAGCTAAATATCTATTCTATTATCTTCTGCCCCCCTGCCACCCCCCGCAGTTGACGAAGTCAACTGATTGGCAATGGGGGCAGGTATTCCTGCGGAAATATATTTTAAAAGGCAGACTCATTGAGTCTGCCTTTGTGCTATTTGTCGTTCAATCGTTCTGCTAAATTTATAAGAGCTTTTAAGTTATCCTCGGACATATTCTGTGTTAATTTATATAATTTTTGAACAAGTTGAGGTTCGTCTATACCATCGTCAAAGAATTCTTTAGGAGTTACACCGAGGTATTCGCAGATGTAAAGAAACTCACTCATTGACGGCATGGCACGTCCGGACGAAATGCTTTGTATATAGCTTTTACTGTGTCCTAAATCAGTACTCATTCTGTATTCGGATACATTCTTTTTCGTTCTTAAAATCGAAATACGTTCTCGTATAAACTGCAGATCCATCGTTAACACCTCGCTTTTTACTATTCTGCAATAATAACGTCTAAAACTTTATATTATATATTTCCGAAGGAAATATGCGCCCTACCGCCTGTGGCAGTTGACAGGCGTAACGTAGTTAGCCATGTCAACTGAGGGGGGCAGGCGAGGGCGCATAAAATACAAAACGGTGAATGTATACTTTTATATGTTACAATATATAGAGCATTTATTTGAAAAGTACAAGGGTCGACTTATATTGAAATTGATATTTCAAATGAGTCGACCCCTTTGCAATTTTTTTATTCGCTTTTTTTGTACTGAACTGATATATCCGCTTTTTTCTTGACGTAATCGCCTGTGACGGTTACTTTTTCGATTGTCGGATCTGAAGGCACTTTGTACATTATATCGAGCATAAGCTCTTCAACAATAGAACGAAGTCCCCTCGCACCTGCCGATTTTTCAATGGCAAGCGATGCTATTTCATTGACAGCATCATCGGTAAACTCAAGTGCAACACCGTCAAGCTCTAAAAGCTTTGTATATTGCTTGATGAGAGAGTTTTTAGGCTCTTTGAGTATTCTTGCAAGCGCTGTCTTGTCGAGTGCATCAAGGCAGGAGATTATGGGAAGTCTTCCCACAAGCTCAGGAATAAGGCCGTATTTTACGATATCGTGCGAGCATACACCGCTGTATATGCCGTCACGCTTTTTCATTTCGGCGGTTATTTTTTCTGTACCGAAGCCGACAGTCTGATTGCCTCGTCTTTGCTCAATTATCTTATCAAGCCCATCAAAAGCACCGCCGCATATAAACAGGATGTTTTCCGTGTTTATCTGGATAAATTCCTGATTGGGATGCTTACGTCCGCCCTGCGGAGGTACGTTTGCGGTCGTGCCTTCAAGAATTTTCAGAAGTGCCTGCTGTACACCTTCGCCCGAAACATCTCTTGTTATTGAACGGTTTTCGCTTTTGCGTGATATCTTGTCTATTTCATCAATATATATGATACCCTTTTCAGCACGTTCAACATCGTAATCAGCCGCTTGAATAAGGCGCAAAAGAATATTTTCAACATCCTCACCGACATATCCCGCTTCCGTCAGCGTAGTTGCATCGGCAATAGCAAACGGAACGCGCATTGTCTTGGCAAGCGTTTGAGCAATATAAGTCTTACCCACACCCGTAGGACCTAAAAGCAATACGTTGCTTTTCTGTATTTCTACGTCCGGCTTTTCCTGTACTGCCTTATTTTTCTTTTTTCTTCCGTTCTTGGACTTTTCATTTTCAAGTGTAAGTATACGCTTGTAGTGGTTGTATACAGCAACGGAAAGTGTTTTTTTGGCATATGCCTGACCTATGACATATTCGTCAAGCGCGGCATGTATTTCCTGCGGCTTTGGAAGATTTGCAAATGTAAGCTCCTCTGTTTCGATCGCTTGCAACTCATCCTCGTACTTTTCGTCAAGTATCGATGAGCAGATGTCAACACAAAACTCACAAATGCAAGCACCCGAGGGAGATGGGATGAGCAAAACGTCATCCGACTCGCCTCTGCCGCAAAAAGAACATTTAAGTTCGGGGATTTGTTTGTTAGCCATATTTTGATTACTTCTTAATTATTATTTCGTCGATGAGTCCGTAAGCCTTTGCTTCTTCCGCTGTCATATAGTTGTCACGGTCTGTATCGATACATACCTGCTCATATGACTTTCCGGTGTTTTCTGCAAGGATACGGTTCATCTTTTCCTTTATGCGGATAAGATGGTCTGCGTGTATCTTTATATCAGATGCCTGACCGCTTAAGCCGCCGCCTCCGATAAGAGGCTGATGTATCATTATTTCACTGTTCGGCAACGCAAAACGCTTGCCCTTTGCACCCGCGGAAAGAAGGAATGAGCCCATGCTTGCCGCCATACCTATACATATAGTTGAAACATCGCATTTGATGTAATTCATCGTGTCGTATATTGCCATACCGTCGGTGATAGAACCGCCGGGTGAATTGATGTAGAAGTAAATGTCACGGTCGGGGTCAACCGCTTCGAGATAAAGCATTTGCGCCACTATGACAGCGGATGTTGCATGATTGACGTCCTGTGACAGCATTATAATTCTGTCATTTAAAAGGCGGGAAAAAATATCATAGGAACGTTCGCCTCTGCCTGTTTGTTCGATGACGTAAGGTATAGTTATGGAGTTGTGCATAAAGTTCCTTTCTTACTCTGTTACTGTTTTTTCTGTGATAATTGCCTTTTCTCTGAGCATATCAAGTGCTTTCTTAAGTGTAAGATGATAGTGTACATCTTCTTTTAAAAGCTGTTCTTTGATCTTTTCAACTTCAAGTTTTGAAGATTCTGCAAGGGAAGCGTATTCAGCTTCGATCTCTTCTTCGGAAACTTCGATCTTTTCGAGCTCTGCAACCTTTTCAAGCGCAAGTCTTGTCTTTACCTGGCGTTCTGACTGCGGTCTTGCCTGTTCCTTAAGATCGTCGATCGTTGTGCCTGTGTACTGCATATAGATGTCAAGGTTCATACCCTGCTGCATAAGACGTGTTTCGAAGTTGCGGAGCTCACTGAATACTTCGTTTTCGATCATTACAGGGGGAACTTCGACTGTTGTCTTTGTAAGAAGAGCATCAACAAGTTTTTCTTCAAGCATATTGTTTGCGATGTTGTTGCTTCTTTCTGTGAGTTTAGCCTTGATATCAGCTTTATATTCATCAAGAGTGTCAAATTCGGAAACATCCTTTGCAAATTCATCATCAAGCTCAGGAAGTTCTTCAAATTCGATCTTGTGAAGCTTGCATGCAAAAACTGCAGCCTTACCCTTGAGCTCTTCTGCATGGTAGTCTTCGGGGAATGTTACATTTACATCGAAAGCGTCGTCAACATTGTGTCCTTCGATCTGTGCTTCAAAACCGGGAATAAAGCTGCCGGAGCCGAGCTTAAGCTTGTGACCTTCATCTTTACCGCCTGCAAATTCAACACCGTCGATAGAACCGCAGTAATCGATCGTAACTGTATCACCGTTCTGTGCGGCTCTGTCGGTTACCTCAACCATACGTGCGTTTGCACGGCGGCGGCGTTCAACCTCAGAGTCAACATCCTCGTCCTTAACGGGTGTTATTGTCTTTTCAAGCTCAAATCCAAAGTAATCAGCAACAGCTACTTCGGGTTTTACATAGAACTTTGCCTTAACTGTGATCTCTTCACCCTCGAAAGTACCAAAATCGAATTCCGGCTGGCTGATGGGTTCAAGACCTGATTCCTTAACAGCTTCTTCGTAAGCATCGGGAAGGATATCGTTAAGTGCATCATTGTAGAAAAAGTCGGAGCCGTACATCTTTTCGATTACGGACTTGGGCGCCTTACCCTTGCGGAAGCCGGGAATAGCAATCGAACCGACCTTCTTCTTATAAGCGCGTGCAACAGCAGCGTCAAAAGCTGCCTTTTCTATTGAAATTTCCAACTCTCTTACGTTTACTTCGGGAGTTGATACGTTTTTCAGACTCATTTTTTAGTCCTCCATTAAATTAATATATAACAAATTCATTATACACATACGGAAAATAAAGTCAACAGAAATTTAAAAATTTTAATAAATAATTTTATAAGGATTAAAATTCAAATGATCTGCCGAAATCATTTTGTATGTGATACCGTTATGTATGATGTCGGGCATACTCCTGTGTATGCCGTGTATATGACCGTAAAAGCACAGTTTTACACCGTATTCGGCAAGTGTTCTTATTATTTCCCCGCAAATATAAGTGCCGTATACGGGAGGGAAGTGAAGCACTGTAATTATCGGTTTTTCTTTGGATAATTTGC
>JAZNEN010000064.1:0-9244 GCA_045588615.1 Eubacteriales bacterium | reverse complement strand
ACCAGAATATGGACTTTACATCGCCGGGATTTTCGCCTGCTTTAAAGAGACCTACCCATGCATAATCATGTGCACCCTTTGCGGTGAATTCAATTCCCTCGTCAGCCGCAACTGTTGTCTTGGGAACTGTAAGGTATGTTGTACCGGGCTGAGGATACAAGAATATGTTATATCTTACAACATTGTATGTACCGCCGTTCTTTGTATAACCTCTTATATCGATAGTATTCATACCGACATTAAGACCGCCTGTGCTTATCTTAAAGCCGAATGCGTTAACATCATTCTTGCTGTACGAAGGATATGCATTTGCAACGTCCTGACGGAAAGAAACGCCACCTTCGGGAAGATCTCCCCATGAAGTACTGTTAATATTCCACTGGAAGTTTGTTGCACCGTCGGAGTGAATGCTCCAACCCTGGAAAGAAAGCTCATCACCCTTTGTAGCTGTGATGGTGTGAGAAACTCTTTCGTTTGTCTTGGAAATGCACTCTGTACCGGAAATATCTACGTTATTTACGTAAGATGAAGCCTGTGTATTATCACCTGTTGTGTAAGCGGGCTTACAGATATAAACAATGTATGTATTGGAAATATCGTAAGACTTAGCCGCAACAGCACCGCCGTTTGTTGAAACTGTAGCGGAGCTTGTGTTACCTTCTACTGTGTAAACTGTTCCGCCCGAGTAACCGGTAACGATACCGATGTGGTTCGTGGGGTTGGAGTTACGGGGAGACTTAAAGTAGATAATGTCACCTGCAATAGGTGTGTAGCCGCCCGCAGCAACTGTAGAACGCTTGTATGCCTGACCTCTTGACTGGAACCATTCAAGACCTGAAGGAGTGTATGCATGTTTCGGAACAATGGATGTAGAAACACCTGCAACATAAGCACACCACGAAACGAACATAGCGCACCACATATCCTGCATTCCGTACCAACGGCCGTATTCTGTGTAGTTGGAGCCGCCGTATGATTCACCGGAAAGTGAGGATGAGCCGCTACCTTCCTGGTAACCTACCTGCGAGTTAGCAATTGCAACGATGTCAGCACGCTGTACACCTGAAAGCTGGACAGCTATAAGTCTTTGGTAATATCTACCGCTTGCGTATGAACTTGAGCCGCTGTATGAAAGAGCATCAACTTCTATTGCAGGCATCGCCGCAAATATAAATGTAAATGCCAGGATCAATGCTACAGCACTCAAAAACTTTGAAGAAACTGTTTTCATATTCTTTCTACCTTTCTTTTGCGAAACCACTGTTTCAGCAAATCATAAAATTAATAACAAATGAGACGAACACACATCTCGTACCATCGCTATTGTATCACATTTCCATTAAAATTGTCAAGGAAAAACCGAGGATAATGATTAACAATAATTTTTCGAACATTTTGTGCACTTTGCACAAAATGAGTTTAATTCATTTATTTAAGATACTGCAAAACACCAAAATTAACTTAATGAGAAAAATATATAAATTTTGATATACTTTCAAAACCCGGTAAATAATACGGGCGTATTACATCGGGATTGACAAACCGTTGAGAATATGAAGTGCCGGTGAATTCGTTTGCATCGGACGATCTCACCTTTTGCTGATACTTCTTTCTACCAAGCGTATGCGGACTTTCGACATCAAGTTGTTGCCCATATCGGGCGTATCAGTCATAACCGACGGTTATGCCGTTAGCTTGACCTCTTCAAAGGGACATATCTCTTGCCGCGCTGAGAGCTCGCTGAAACGCAAACTTGACCTGCCGCCGTAAATATGCGAATGCACGTCAACCTCTGTTAAGAGAGAAGCTGCATTGCGAAGCAATGACGAAATGAGCCAAAAGCCATTTAAAAACAGAATTACTTCCTCCTTCCTATACTCCACCTCAGCCGCATCGAGTTGTAACCAACCCGCGCAGACAGCTCCCTCCGGCACAAGAAGACAATTCGCCGGCTTGGTAGCCTCGCTGCGTGGGATTTCAGACAGCAAAATCATTAAATATCCATCTGCTCGGCAGATTGTTTTAGGTAAACAAAAAGATGCACAGGAGCAATGTCCGTGTGCATCTTTCAATTTTATACAGATATAATTAGGTATATAAGAATATTTTTATTATTCTAATCCCTTACTTTATTTATTATCTTGCACGCTTTACTGATTTAGCCGTTACTGCAACAACTGCGCAAGCACAGAGGAACATCAACGCTATCGCAACAAATGCATCGGATGTGTTAGGGTTTTCAGACCAAGAAGCAACCAAAACAACATCAGAATTTACAACGAATGTATCGCCGGGGTTGTAAAGCTGACCGTCAACGCTGGAAATCCAACCGTTGAATGTAAAACCGTCATATACAGGGATAACAGAAGAAACTGTATAAACAGTACCGCCGAGTATACTGTATGTAGGATCGGGAACTGCAATTTCAACTTCTTCAACACCGTCCTGGTAAACTACGGAATATGTTATAACGTCTTCAGGAATCTTTTCCCAAGTACCTACAACAACGACATCAGCCTCAGGCATCAAGAATGCACGGTTATTAACCTCAACAGTTTCAACTGTCCAACCCTTGAAGAAATATCCTTCAGCAGAAGGTTCGGAAGCCAGAATTACTACAACACCGGGCAAGTACTTCATGCTTGCGGGAAGTGCAGGAGCGTTTTCGGGAATTTCACCTTCATACTTGTATGTTACTTCATACAGATCGGGATCAATAACCGGAGGTATAATGATCGGAGGAATGATCGGGGGAATATCGGGATCATCAGGATCAGTACCGGGATCAACGGGGTCTGTTTCGACGGGATCTGTTTCCTCAGGCTCGGGATCTGTCACCACAGGATCTGTTTCAATAGGATCTGTTTCCTCAGGCTCGGGATCTGTCACCACAGGATCTGTTTCAATAGGATCTGTTTCCTCGGGTTCTGTTACAACGGGATCTGTTTCTTCAGGCTCTGTTACAACAGGATCTGTTTCCTCGGGTTCTGTTACAACAGGGTCTGTTTCCTCAGGCTCTGTTACAACAGGATCTGTTTCCTCGGGTTCTGTTACAACGGGATCTGTTTCCTCGGGTTCTGTAACAACAGGGTCTGTTTCCTCAGGCTCTGTTACAACGGGATCTGTTTCCTCGGGTTCTGTTACAACGGGATCTGTTTCCTCAGGCTCTGTTACAACGGGGTCTGTTTCAACAGGCTCTGTAACAGGGGGAATGATCGGCGGCCATATGGGCGGAGGGCAAGGACAATCTATTCTGTCCCAAATACCTTTTATGATAACATTGTGATGAGGCATTATGAATGTGCCGTCTGTTTCACATGCACCAACTACATACCAACCCTTAAATGTATAACCGGGAACTTCTGAAGGAGTAGGCGCAACAGTTACTGTTTCGCCTGCCTTATACCAAGCATCGGCAGGAAGCTTATCAGCTGTCAGGGGAACTTCGCCCAGATAGAAATACTCAACCTTGTGCTGAATTTTGGGAACCCAGTGACCGTAGAACTGAACATGCTTCATAGGCATTGTAAATTCACCGTCAATAACAAATGCATCAACTGTGAACCAACCTACAAACACGAAATCGTCCATCACGGGAACATCTTTAACTGCAATATCGGGTGTGAGCTGATCATAAAACTCAATTGCAGGGGGAAGGGGTGCGCCAAACGGAACAATACCTGTGTAATGGTATGTTACGGAGTACTTAAATGCAGGAATTACAGGAGGTGTACATTCCTTTTCCCAAACACCCTTGATAACAACGCAGTTACGGGGCATTTCAAATGAACCGTCTACGGCGTCAGCACCTATAACCGTCCAACCCTTGAATGTGTATCCGGGAACTTCTGAGGGAGTAGGCGCAACAGTTACTGTTTCGCCTGCCTTGTACCAAGCATCCTCGGGAAGCTTGTCAGCTGTGAAAGGAACTTTGCCTTCATATTTATATTCAACTTTATACTGTGCCTTGGGAACCCAGTGGCCATAGAACTGAACATGCTTCATAGGCATTGTAAATTCACCGTCAACAACGAATGCGTCAACTGTGAACCAACCTACGAACACGAAGTCATCCATTACAGGAACATCTTCAACCGCAATACCGGGTGTAAGCTGATCGTAGAACTTGATCGCGGGAGGAAGCGGAGCACCAAACGGAACAATACCTGTATAATGATATGTTACAGAATATTTAATCGCGGGAGGTGTGCACTTCTTTTCCCATATACCCTTGATAACAACTTCGTTTTCGGGCATTGTAAACTGACCGTCTGCTTCTTCAGCACCGTCAACCGTCCAGCCGAGGAATACATATCCTTCAACTTCGGAAGGCTCATCAGCTACTGTAACAACTTCGCCGGCTTCATATTCCTTTGTTTCGGGAAGGGGGTCAACATTGTAGGGAACATCGCCTATATAGATGTATGAAACAGCAAATTTTTCAGCAGGCTTGAGTTCATACTGATGAACTATTGTCTGAACGCCGGATTCAGCATCAACGGATGTTGTTGCAAGACCGTCAAATTCTGATGTATTGCCGTCATTGTCTGTGTATACAGACTTTACGTACTGATAAATAACACCTTCAGCATCTGTGTAGTAAGGCTTTGCTGCCTCAAAAACAAACTGCTTTGCTGTGAAGTCTGTTATCATCTTGTCGTAGTATATTTCGGGTGTAAGTTCAGCGGGAAGTCCCGTTGCGGATATCGTAAGACTGCCGACTTCGTAGTGTGCCATGGGAACCGGGAAATCAAGATTGTATTCTGTTCCGTTTGCTATAGTACACTCAAAAGCTGCTGAATTGTTGAGTGCGATATCATATTCGCCTACAACAACATACTCATCCTTGAGCTTAACTGTGTATGTGATCTCAGCCTTTTCACCCTCAGCAATGAAACCGCCTTCGGGAACCCATGACAATGTTGTACGGTCATCGGAAACCACGAGATCTCCTGCAGCTGCGGAATTGATTTCAACCAATTCAACCGCATCGCCCATTATATCGGTGATCATAGCGGATGTTGAATCGAGGTAAGAACCGAGAACTACTTCAAGGTCTATACCGTCTTCAACGTGGTGGTAACGGCCTTCTGATGCAAGCTCCTCCAACGTACTGGAAGTATAAAGAAAACCTACACAGTCAATGATAACGCCTTCAGCCTTAAGATTGTCGGCGGCAACCGCAGGAAGTGAACCTGTATATTCGCCATCACAAAGGATGAGCATCATCTTTGTTGTATTGGGATTATCAGAGAACTGTTCCTGTGCGTTGAGAATACCGCTGCGGATATTTGTCATTTCAGCAAAATTCTGCTTATGCTCAACGGGAATGCTATCACAGATAGAATCTACCGACTCATCGGAAAGCGTTGTCATAGGAACATCGGTATAACCCTTGTTACCGAATGTACAAATGGAAATTGAAGCGCCTTCAACAGTATCGTTCAACTCTGCGATAAATTCACGCAAAGCTGTGCCGAGTATGTACTGTCTTGACTGTTCAACAGTTGTGTCCTTGCAGAGCTTACCCGGCCATCCGGAGTGTGTATGCTCAGCTTCTTCGCATCCGTTTTTACGGCATGAGAGAGTGTGTCTATGCTCTTTCTGAGCACACCATGCCATAGAACCGGAAATATCGTAGAGAACAACGAGCTCCAGCGGCTTTGTGTACAGATTCTGGAAAGCCTCAACGGAGAGTGTAACCTTCCACTCATCGTCAGCAACACGTTCTGCCGTTTTGGAAACGGTAACTACATTTTCCTCTGTCTTCACATCGGGAACGAGTGCGTCTGAACTTGCACCTGCGGACAGCGGCAAAAGCTGTAACACAAGTGAAAGCATAACGACCATCACAGTTACCTTGCGAAAGACACTTTTGATGTTTTTCATACTTTCTACCTCAACTTTCTTGGAAGTACGATAATGCGGAAAACCGCATAAATCATCGAAATTTTAAATATATATTAATATAACATATAATGCGCTTTAAGTCAATAGGTTTTGGGAAATCTTTGTACCCGTGCAATATTTTTTAACATTTTCGCCAAACCTGCGAAAAATGCCGGAATGATAAGTCATTTTTGGGTAAAATATTTGTATTTTTTTTACAATAAATTCACTTTTGTAAATCCTCGTTTATATTGAAAAGTATGATAATACGTGATATCATACACAAAATATTATGAGGTTGCCTACTATGAAGTTTGAAAATTTTATTTCCAAAGGTAAAAATTTAATCGTCACTCCGGGTTTTTCAGATTTGCACGTGCATTTCAGAGAGCCCGGATTTTCTTATAAAGAAACCATAAAAACAGGCAGTCTTGCCGCGGCATCCGCAGGGTACACCCATGTTTGCACCATGCCCAATTTAGACCCTGCGCCCGACTGCGAAAAAAGCTTAAAAAGACAGCTTGATACCATTGAAGCAGATGCCGTTATAAATGTCATACCTTACAGCTGTATCACAGAAAAAAGGCTTGGAGAAAAGACCGTTGACTTTGTTGAAATGTCAAGATATACAAAGCTTTTTTCAGATGACGGATCAGGTGTGCAAAGCGATAAAATAACCAAAGAAGCCATGGAAAAATGTGCTTCTGTAGGCGGTATTTTCGCCGCACACTGTGAGGTCAATTCCCTTTTGAGGGGCGGATATATACACGACGGAGAATATGCAAAAAATCACGGTCACAAGGGCATTTGCTCCGCAAGCGAATATGAGATGATTGAGCGTGATCTGGCACTTGTCGAAAAGACAGGCTGCCGTTATCACGTGTGTCACATTTCAGCCAAGGAAAGCGTTGATCTTATCAGAAAAGCAAAGCAAAAGGGGCTCGATGTAACCTGTGAAACAGCACCGCATTATTTAGTGCTTTGCGATAACGATTTAGAGGAAGACGGCAAGTTTAAAATGAATCCTCCTCTGCGTTCCGAAAGTGACAAAAATGCGCTTATTGAAGGGATAATTGACGGCACGATAGATGTTATCGCAACCGACCACGCACCCCATTCAGCAGACGAAAAATCAATGGGGCTTGAAGGAAGCGCTTTCGGCATAACCGGTCTTGAAACAGCCTTTCCCGTCCTTTACACATACCTTGTCAAGGGAGGAATTATATCACTTGAAAAGCTCATAGAGATAATGTCCGTCAATCCTAAAAAGATACTCAGTATTCCGCTTGACAATAAAAATTTCTCTGTGATCGACCTTGATGCGGAATACACGGTAGATCCGTCAAAATTCATCTCAATGGGCAAATCAACTCCATTTGAGGGTATGAAGGTTTACGGAAAAAATATTCTGACCGTGTGTAACGGAAATCTTGTATGGGGAGAAAATTTTTCCCTTTAAGTCTTGAATTGATCTGCAAGATATTATATAATGAGATAAATATTACTTTTTTGAGGATTATAATGATATTCACCGTTAAAACAAATGAAAGAATTGCAAAAGATGTGTATCTGATGACACTTTCCGGTGACACATCGAAAATAACATCCCCCGGCGGGTTTGTTGAGCTTGAGCTTCCGGGGCTCTATCTTCGCCGTCCGATATCCGTTTGCGATGTTGAAGGTGACACACTCACACTTATTTACAAGGTCGTAGGTGTCGGAACGGATGCTATGTGTAAGTACGGAAGCGGTACAAAGCTTGATCTGCTCACAGGGCTCGGAAACGGCTTTTCTCTTGATGCCGACACAAAAAATCCCCTTCTTGTAGGTGGCGGTGTTGGTGTTCCTCCGCTTTATATGCTTTGCAAAAGGCTTATAGAAAAAGGTGTGAGTCCGTCTGTTATTCTTGGCTTCAACACAAAAGACGATGTGTTTTACAAAGATGAGTTTGAAGCCCTCGGCGTAAAGGTAACGGTAACTACAGCCGACGGAAGCTATGGTATAAAAGGCTTTGTCACCGATACACTCGATGCTCACACATACGATTATACATACGCTTGCGGTCCTATTCCTATGCTTAAAGCGCTTTATGACCGTGCGGGCGTCGGCGGCGAATATTCATTTGAAGCAAGAATGGGATGCGGCTTCGGTGCGTGCATGGGTTGCTCCATCCCAACAAAAAACGGAATGAAGCGTGTATGCAAGGAAGGTCCTGTGTTCAAAAAGGAGGAGATAGTATGGCAGATTTAAGCGTTAAATTATGCGGTCTTACCCTCGATAACCCCGTAATTCCCGCAAGCGGATGCTTCGGATACGGCAAGGAATTTTCTGAATATTACGATATAAATATACTCGGTTCTTTTTCCTTCAAGGGCACGACAAGATACCCAAAGGACGGTAACGAACAGCCGAGAATTGCGGAATGTTATTCGGGTATGCTCAACTCTGTGGGACTTCAAAATCCCGGTATACACCGTGTTATCGAGCACGAATTGCCTGAAATGAAAAAATATTTCAATAAAAAAGTCATCGCAAACATAAGCGGTGACAAAATTGAAGATTACGTATATGTTGCCTCGCTTATCGACAAGGAGGATCAAGTCGGCATAATTGAAGTTAACATTTCCTGCCCCAACATTCACGGCGGCGGTATGGCATTCGGAACAGATCCTGCTGTTGCCGCCGAGGTCACAGCACGCGTTAAAGAGGTCACAACAAAGCCGATATTTATTAAACTGACACCTAATGTTACAGACATTGTATCTATCGCAAAAGCGTGTGAAAATGCGGGTGCTGACGGACTTTCACTTATAAACACCGTTCAGGGAATGAGAATAAACATAAAAACCGGCAAGCCTGTTTTGGGACGTAAAATGGGCGGTATGTCAGGCCCTGCCGTCTTTCCTCTTGCGCTTCGCATGGTATATCAGGTTGCAAATGCAGTGTCCGTTCCTGTTATAGGTATGGGCGGTGTATCAAGTGCCTCCGACGTTGTTGAAATGATGATGGCAGGTGCTACTGCCGTTCAGGTAGGTGCGGCGAACCTTGTAAATCCTTACGTTTGCAAGGAAATTATTGAAGAACTTGACGGGCTTGTTACAAAGCTCGGTTATGAAAAAATAAGTGATATTATAGGAGTGTGTAAGTAATGGGACGTGATGTAATTATCGCCTGCGATTTTCCGAGCAAAGAAAAGACTGTAGATTTCATATCGCACTTTAAAGGCTATTCACCGTATTTCAAAATAGGTATGGAGCTGTTTTATGCAGAAGGTCCGCAGATCGTTTACGAAATTAAAAACCGTGGATATAAGGTATTCCTTGATCTCAAGCTTCACGATATTCCCAACACGGTC
>JAZNEN010000063.1:0-5305 GCA_045588615.1 Eubacteriales bacterium | reverse complement strand
TCTTTCCGTCGTTGTCGACCATATCTATTCTTTCGGAGTTATCGATGGGAATATCGGGAATGTCCCTGTCATCATCTTCTTCAAGCGAATGGTCAAGAGGATTTTTGCGTTTCGCCTTTTTTTCTGATGCCGAAGGAACTTCCTTCTTATGCTTTACAGGTGTTATAACAGGAATATCTTCGATATCTTCATCGGCAACACCGTCTGCATCAAACGGATCGATGTCATCATCTTCTCCGCTTTTACTTTCCCTTTTTGCTTTCGCGATATCATAAAGCTTGTACGGTGTAAGTCCAAATGTAAGTATCGCACACACAAAAACCGTAATAAACATCAAAAACAGGGCAAATATGCCAATATATTTACATAAAAATTCAGCAAGTACACCGCCAATAAAGCCGCCTCCGTAAAACGATTTGCCTTTTTCAAACATTTCAGCTGCGGTAAGCTGCAACTCCGAACCGAAGAAAACGATAGATAAAAGTGCCGAAAATGATATAACCGTCACAAATCCGAGCGCACAGCGCAGATATATCTTCATACGTGGCTTATCAGATGCGGGGTCTATAAGCTTCAAATAGAAAATTCCGAGAATTATCAAAAACACAGGTATCGGTAAGGAGCCTATACCGAAAACACCGAACACAGCATCTCTTACAGAACGTCCTATTGCACCGCACGCACTCGGAAAGACAAAGCACAAGGCAAAGAACGAACCGATTATAACAAACACAAACGGCAGTATTTTATCGCACATATTGGGCACGGATACAATTTTCGTCTGTGTATTCTTTGCCGTACTTTTGCGTGCAGTCTTACTTTTTTCGACTTGTTTTTTATTTTTTGCAGGTGTGGTTTTTGCCATCCGCTTTTTTCCGTCCTTTCATTTTCTGACTCCGTTTAACGCACAAACGTATAAATTATCGCCGCAAGTCCTACAGCGAAGCAATAATATGCGAAATATGTAAAGTTTGCTTTTCTTGATATATAAATGAGAACCTTCATTGCCAAAAATCCGAATACAGCGGCAAACAGCATACCTATACCGTAATTTATCCACTGCTCTGCCGGGACAGATGCACTGATAATGTCATCTGCCTTTAAAACCGCTGCGCCGAGTATGGCGGGAATGGAGAGAATGAAGGAAAATTTAACCGCATATTCTCTGTTATAGTTACACAAAAGTCCGCCTGTTATCGTTGAGCCTGAGCGTGAAAGCCCGGGAAGTGTTGCGCACATTTGACATAAGCCTACGATAAATGCACTTTTCGGCTTTGCATTTTCGCCGTTCACCGTTCCCTGCGAAAGTTTGTCACTTATCAAAAGAACAAAACCGTTGAAGATAAGTATTCCGCCGACTGCGGCAGGATAATTCTTGATCATATCTATCTTGTCTTCAAGTCCTGTAAAAGCAAGGAGAATAAGCGGAATCGTTGCAACGATTATGTATATAACAAACCGTTCGTTAAGCGTATATTCCGAAAGCTTGAATTTCCTTTGAAAAACCTTTTTAAGCATCGTAAAAAATGCGGGTACAAGCGGAAAAATATCACGCCTGTAAACAACAAAAACCGCAAGTAAAGTGCCCAAATGGAGCAAAACATCAAATGCAGGCGTTTCATCAGCGGAAAATCCCCAAAAAGAACTTACCAACGCAAGGTGTCCTGAGGAAGAAATAGGAAGAAACTCTCCAAGGCCCTGAACGATTCCCATAATAATGTAGTATAGCATATGTAAAATACCCCATTGTATAAAATCAATTATTTTATATATATTATCATATAACGGATAATATTTCAAGGGGAAAGGATAAAAAATATGAAAATAAAAAATGACTCATTAATACCTCTTTGCGGTATAATAGCTGTTTTTGGAGGCATACTGAACGGCATACTCGGTACAGGTGCGGGCATAGTTTACACATTTTTGTTTTCTTTGCTGTATAAAAAGCAAGCAAAATACGAAAAAAAAGATATTTTCGCTTCGTGCCTGATCACGACTTTGCCGGTTTGCATTATGTCGTTTACGGCATATATCAAGGAAGATATCACGGTATTTTCATCCGCTTTGCCGCTTTTGCCGTTTGCCCTTTTCGGAGGCTTTGCCGGAGGATTTTTACTTGATAAAATAAATAATTCCGTGCTTGTAAAAATATTTGCACTTATTACGGGGATTTCAGGAGGGATAATGATATGCAAAGCACTTTGACAGACTTCTTATTTGTGTTTTTGTTTTCAGCCCTTTCCGGAATGGGAATCGGAGGCGGAGGGCTTTTTGTCGTATATTTGTCGCTTTTCAAGAACATATCCCAATTTATTTGTCAAGGGGTAAATCTTGCTGTTTTCATTTTCTCTTCCGCATCATCGGGTGCTGTAAATTTTAAAAAAAGAATTATAAATTACCCTTTATGCATTTTTCTTTCTGTATGCGGATGTATCGGTGCTTTGCTCGGCGCAGGGATAGCGGGAATGATAAACGGAAATATTTTAAGGCTTATTTTTGGTGTTTTTCTCCTTTGTACAGCGATAATTTCGCTTTATATTCACAGAAAATAATTAACAATTTATGTTATTTATGTCCTTGAAAAACACGCGCACATGTGATACTATAGAAAGTAATTGTGAATTTCTAACAAAAATTCTGTTATATTTTTATATTAACACGGTTGTCTGTTAACAACCCGAAAGGACAAAAAATGAATACTGCAAGACGCGATGTAATAAGAAGAATACTACAGTCAAAACCTTTTGTTTCCCTGCATGAGCTGGAAGATGCTTTCCCCGATGTTTCAAGTATGACACTCCGGCGTGATATCGAATACTTTGAAAAGTCAGGCGAAGCAATCAAAGTAAGAGGCGGAGCGAGAAGTATGAAGTTTATCACCACTTCAATGGAAGACGCCTTCAGCCTTCGTCTGAATTCAAATATGACGGCTAAGGAAAGGATCGCACACGCGGCTGTTAATTATATAGAAACAGGCAGATCGATCTTTCTCGACTCCGGTACAACGATACTTAAAATGGCATCGATTATGCCTGACGAAAGGCTGTCTATACTCACAACAGGCCCAAATATCGCACTTGAGCTTGTGAAGAAAAACCTCCCGATAATCAACCTCGTCGGCGGTATGATAAACCGTGATAACATTTCAATTTCGGGTAATCAGGCAATTTCGTTTATTGAGGGAATAAACATCGATACAGCGTTTCTTGTTCCCTCAGGCTTTTCGCTCGATAACGGCTTTACAAGCGGTAACTACAGTGAATGTGAGCTTAAGAGTCTCATATGCGAAAAGGCACGCAGGATCATAATTCTTGCAGACACCTCAAAACTTGACAGAAGCCTACCTTATACGTTTGCTGACCTCTCCCAAATTGACATAATCATAACAAACGGTCCCGTTTCGGAGGATTTCAAGGGAGCAGCAAAGGAAGCCGGCGTTGAACTTATTATTGCTGACTGAACGGGGTACGAAATATGAAAAAATACACTGACGAAAAACACTATACAGGTCACATAAATCAACTTTTCAATGTCAAAGAATACCGCTTTTGCGGCGGCTGGGCTGACGGGGTAAGGGCTGTTGATATTTCAAACGGAGCAGGGCTTTCATTTACCGTACTTGTTGACCGTGCGATGGACATTTTCAATATGTCGTACAAGGGCAAAAACCTTTGTTATCAGACACCTGTCGGCATCAAAGCACCGCAGTATTTTGACGTCGAAGGTATCGGCTGGATGCAAAGCTTCGGAGGAGGATTTTTCGTAACGTGCGGACTTGACAATATCGGAAGTCCCTGTACGGACAACGGTGATAAATTACCTTGTCACGGAAGGCTTTCAAGCATTCCTGCAGAGAATTTCAGAATTGAAAGAGGCATCGATGAGGGTACCCCTTACGTAACTCTCACCGGGGATATGGTGCAAACGGTAATGTTCGGTACACAGCTTACCCTGACAAGAAAAATAACCTGCAAATATATGGAAAATAAAGTAACAGTTGAGGATGTCGTTTCAAATGGATGTGCACGTGAAACACCCCAAATGATACTTTATCACTTCAATATGGGTTATCCGCTTTTCGATGAAAACGCAGAGGTCATAATCCCCTCAAAGAAGCGTATACCGAGAAGCGAAATTGCCGAAAAAGAGCTTGATTTGTGGGACAAATTCACCCCACCCGTATTCGGATATGACGAAAGATGTTATTATCACGAGGATATGATATCCGAAAACGGTATTGTCACATTCGGAATGAAGAACAAAGCTTCCGATCTTTCCGTAAAGATCGCATACGAAAACAAAAATCTTCCCCATTTTCTGCAGTGGAAAATGACAGGGGTTGACGAATACGTTTGCGGACTTGAACCAGGCAACGCAACCGTTGACGGCCGTGCAAATGCACGGGAAAACGGAACTTTAAAAACTCTTAACCCCGGCGAAAGCGTTGACTACAGACTTGAAATTTCCGTTGGCGAATACGACAAATTTTAATATAAGGCGGTTAAGGTATGAATATGCACCCGGGAGGTCCTCACGGCAGAGGTAGTCAGGTTAATGACCAATACAGAGTACCGACACCTAAAAGTATAAAAGAGCTTCCTTCATACATAAAGAAGCTTTTTACAACATTTATATTCAGACTTACATACATATTTAAGCTTGTATGGGAAGCAAGCCCCATAATACTTTTTGTAATGGTATTTATGGCGGTGTTCAACGGTGTTATGCCGATTGCAGGCTCACTTATAGGTAAGGAGCTTTTGAACAGTCTTGCACGTGCATATAACGGCGAAATAACAGCATTTACAATAATTCTTTCGCTTTTGATACTGCAGTTTGCATATCTGTTTATTTCAGATATTGTCGGCAGAATATCGGCAATGATAACGAGAATATGCAGCGAAGTGGTATCAAACCACATAAAGCTGAAAATAATTGACAAGTCTAAAGAAGTTGATATTTCAAGCTATGACAGCCCCGAATTTTACGCAAAAATGGAAAACGCAAACCGTGAAGCGGGAAGCAGACCGATTGCTGTTCTTTCCTCCTTCTTCTCAGTATTCAGCTCTGTTATCAGCATCGTTGGTTTTATTGCAATTCTTTTCTCGGTAAGCCCGTGGGCTCCGTTTGTAATGATACTTGTTTCACTGCCTTCAACTGTCATAAACTTCGTTTACAGACGTAAAAATGTCGATTTTATGTTCAGACGCAGTAAGGAAAGACGGCAGATGTCGTATTATTCCGATGTTATTGTAAACAAAGATTTAGCAAAAGAAATAAGAATATATAACCTTACAGACAC
>JAZNEN010000062.1:0-4048 GCA_045588615.1 Eubacteriales bacterium | reverse complement strand
CAGAGCTTTCGGATGATGAATATAAAAAAATTATGCTTGTTGCCAAAGAAGCTTTGAGTAAAACAAAGATCAAATATACGAAATGCGGAGAGTTGATTCGTTATTATATGTTTTTGTTATCTCCTCGATTGGCAAAATTTATTTTGCGTTTGAAAGTGGGTAGAAGGAATAAATTTCAATAAAAATGTTTAACAAATTTTCTTCTTCAAAGGTTATAAAAAATACAAGCTGGATAATTGCCGGCAAATGCGTGCAAATGGTGATAACCTTTTTTTCAGGCACTATAACTGCACGGTATTTGGGTCCCTCTAACTATGGAATGCTCAGTACTGCGACGGCGTATATGTCATTTTTCCGTCCATTCTGTACGTTAGGCTTAACGGCTGTTTTTGTTAAATTGCTTCTTTCCGATAAAGATAATAACGGTAAATATTTAGGCAGCGGAATATTGATGAGATGCGCTGTCAGTATTTTGTCAATGATTGCCATGATGGCTGTTATTGTCTGTGTGAATCCGAACGACCGCACCCTGCAGGTTGTTTCATTTATACAGTCATTCGTGTTATTTTTTCAATCTTTTGAACTGTTTGATTATTGGTATCAATCGAGATATCAATCCAGTTATTCCAGTATTATCGGAGTCATAGCATATGCAATATCAGCAACCTGCAAGATAGTTTTTGCAGTAATTGGTAAAAGTGTTGAATGGTTTGCTGCAGCTGTTGTGTTGGATTACCTGATCATAGCGGCTGTGCATATGCTTTACACTGTTCCAAAAAATAATATTCACCTTTCGTTTTCCAAGTCGCATGCAAAGATGATGTTTCATTCCGGAAAACACTTTGTTTTTTCTAACTTGTTGGTGGCATCGTATGCATACTTGGACCGTGTTATGCTCAATAAAATGATTGACTCTGCGGCGGTGGGTCTATACACGACTGCTGCAACAGTTTGTTCGTTATGGGTTTTTGCGTTGGATGCATACATAAATTCGATGCGTCCATATATCGTGGAATGCCATCAAACCGATTCAGATTTATACAGAAAAAAGATTATTCAATTGTATTCAATTGTTGTGTGGGCCAGTATAGCGGTTTCTGCTGTTATTTGTTTGTTTAGTCCGTTGATTGTCTCTATATTGTACGGTGATGAATATATTGGATCGGTAAATCCGTTGAGAATTATTACGTGGTACACCGGGTTTTCATATTTAGGCATTGCCAGAAGTATTTGGACCGTTTGCGAAAACAAACAACGGTACGAGAAATATTTTGCAACGGGCGGTGTGCTTACAAATTTTTGTATGAATATTGTTTTTATTAAAATTTGGGGAATTGAAGGCGCCGCATTTGCTTCTCTTGTGACGCAGTTTGTTACCAATGTCATAATGCCGTATGTAATAAAGGATACGAGAGCCAATGCGATAATGGTTATAAAAGCATTCAATCCCAAAAATATATTTTTGTCATAAATTATTATTCAGAAAGGACAGATTATGAAGATAACAGTGGTGGGAACCGGTTACGTCGGTTTGTCGATGTGTGTGCTTTTGGCACAGCACAATCAAGTAACTGCCCTTGATATTGCTCCCGAAAAAGTTGAATTGATCAACAATAAAAGATCGCCTATTCAAGATGATTATATAGAAAAATATCTTGCGGAAAAAGAGCTTGACCTAACAGCAACTCTCGATGCGGAAGCTGCGTATAAAGACGCTGACTTTGTTGTGATCGCTGTTCCCACAAACTATGACACTCATAAGAATTTTTTTGATACTTCTGCAGTAGAAGCGGTTATTTGCGATGTAATAAAGTACAATCCGGGCGCCGTTATTGTTATAAAATCTACCGTTCCCGTTGGCTTTACTGTTTCTGTAAGACAAAAGTACGGATTTGATAATATTATCTTCAGTCCGGAATTTCTGCGCGAATCAAAGGCACTCTACGATAATCTTTATCCGAGCAGAATTATCGTCGGAACAGACATAAGCTCTCCGTATCTTGTAAAAGCGGCAAATACTTTTGCGGATCTTCTTAAAGAAGCTGCTGTGAAAGCAGACATAGATACTCTTATTATGGGATTTACAGAAGCAGAAGCTGTAAAATTGTTTGCTAATACATACCTTGCGCTTCGCGTGTCTTATTTCAATGAGCTCGATACATATGCTGAAATGAAGGGACTTGATGCACAAAAGATAATTTTAGGTGTGTGCCTTGATCCGAGGATAGGTATGCACTATAACAATCCCTCGTTCGGTTACGGCGGTTACTGCTTACCGAAGGATACAAAGCAGCTTCTTGCCAATTACGAGGATGTACCGCAGAATATGATGACTGCAATAGTGCAGTCAAATGAAACCCGCAAAGCTTTTATTGCAGAGCGTGTTCTTAGTATGGTGGGTTACTGCAATGACAATGGTACAGATACTGAAGATTTGCCGGTAATAGGCATATACCGTCTTGCTATGAAATCAGGTTCTGATAATTTCCGTCAGTCATCTATACAGGATGTTATAAAGCATATAAAAGCACAAGGTGCAAAAGTGGTTATTTACGAACCCGCACTTGATGAAGGACGGTTGTTTTTTGACAGCGAAATAGTGAATGATCTTGAAAAGTTCAAAAAAATATGCAGCTGTATCGTTGCAAACAGATATGATGCCTGCCTTGACGATGTTGCTGACAAGGTTTATACGAGAGATATTTTCAGACGGGATTAGAATATTATTAAGATTGCGATTAGGATAGAAAAGTGGATAATTTTCAAAAAGAATTTATTGGCTTGATAAGGGCCGCCTTAACTGATAAAGCCGTTACACTTTCCCCTGATTTTGATTGGAGAAAAGCTACGGCTGTTGCAAAAGACCATAATATTTCCGCGATTATTTTTTACGGCGCATTAAACTGCGGTATTCCGCAGAAATGTGAAGATATTAAAGAACTGGATCAGCTTACGGTCAAAACAATGATGGTGAGCTTAAGGCAGGTTTATGAGATAGAACAGCTTGAAATTGCCTTTAAAAACGAAGGTATTGAGTATATGCCATTGAAAGGTACCGTGCTGAAAAACCTTTATCCCAAGCCGGAAATGCGCACAATGGGCGATGCCGATATTCTTGTTAATTTGGAGCAGTACGAAAAAGTAAAAGAGATAATGGATCAGCTTGATTTTAAGTTCAAATATGAGTCTGATCATGAGTTAGTTTGGGAAAAATCATCGCTGTTTTTGGAATTGCACAAAAGCATTATGTCCACATATAACAAGGACTTTTACAGCTATTTCGGAACAGGCTGGAAGGTTGCAAAACAGTTGCCCGGCAGCAGTAAATACGAAATGTCAAATGAGGACTTTTTTATCTATATCTTTGTTCATTTTACAAAACATTACAGAATTTCGGGTATCGGCATAAAGCATTTGCTTGATCTTTGGGTCTTTTCGCACACTCACCCCGATATTAATTGGGAATATATTCAAGGCGAACTTGAAAAAATGCAGCTGGGCAAATTTTATGTTAATGTTATGAAGACTGTAAATGTTTGGTTTGAAGATGACGCTGAAACTGAAGAAAGTGTTTTGATAACCAATGTAATATTTAACAGCGGACAGTACGGAACTGCAGATATGGCTGTTGTAAACCGTGCGCTGCGTGATAAGGGAAAATCAGCGTTCGGTGCAAAGTTCATTAAATTTTTCAAGCGTTTGTTTGTACCGTATAAGGAAATGAAAAGAAAGTATAAAATACTTGAAAAAATACCTGTCTTATTGCCCGTAATGTGGGTTGTCCGTTGGTTTGAAATTGTATTTATCAAAAAAGATACAGTTAAAAAATATATGAATGAAATGGATAAAATAAACTCTGAAAGCATTGAAAAAAATGCCCGGGCGCTCCATTTTGTCGGACTTGATTTTGATAACGAATAATTAAAATCAAGGCAGTAAGAAATAGTTACTTTTAAGCATTATAATCAAAATGTTTTTAACTTTTTGTTTGTAATGCTTTTTTCGTCAAATTTTAAAAAACTAATATAAAAATCATTAAAATGTCTTG
>JAZNEN010000061.1:0-23690 GCA_045588615.1 Eubacteriales bacterium | reverse complement strand
CACTTCGTTTCCGAGGGATTCAATATATCCGTCCGTACAGCGACGCTTATTGCTGACCGTGCCGCGTGTGATATGAGCGTGATATCAAACGAAATATCAAAGCTTTGCGCCTATATGCGCCAAAATGGGATCAGTGAGCTTGATGATGACACCGTTGAAGTCGTAACCGGCAAAAAGAATGTCTTTGAAGCGTTTTACGTTTCAAACAAAATACTGAAGCGTGATGCCGAAGCGGTGCTTGCTTATACAACAGACGCACTCAAAAAGGGAGCTGACCCGATGATGATAATGGCTGAGATAACCTCAGAGGTGGAAAAACTGTACAGAATAAAGTCTGCAATGAAGTCGGGAATGAAGCCGCCGCAGATAGCATCAGCTACCGGTATGCACGAGTATGCTGTTAAAGTGCGTGCACAGGCACTTGGCGGAATAACGGGAAAATATCTTTCGGATCTGCTTGAAAGCTGTTATAAAGCCGACCTTGCTGTAAAAAGCATGGGCACTGATGTAAAAGGTGAGCTTATCGCGCTTATAACGAATTTATAACATGGAAAAACTGAAAATAAAATACCCCGTTATATGCGAAGGGAAGTACGACAAAATAAAGCTTTCCTCTGTCATAGATGCGGTCATAATAACAACGGACGGCTTCGGTGTATTCAAAAACGAAGAAAAAGCCTTACTTTTGAGAAAATTTGCAAACGAGGAAAAAATAATCGTTGTCACCGACAGCGACGGTGCCGGCAGGGTAATACGCAATTTTATAAAGGGAATCGTGCCCGCCGATAAGATAGTGAATCTCTATATTCCGCAGATAAAGGGTAAAGAAAAAAGGAAAGAAAAGCCGTCGGCAGAGGGCACTTTAGGCGTTGAAGGAATGACAGTCGAGGTGCTTACGAAAATATTTGCTCCGTATACGGGAGATGTTAAAAACAAGCTTGCACTTAAAAAAACAGATTTTTTCCTGCTTGGTCTTTCCGGGGGAGAAAACTCCTCGTATTTGCGGAAAAAATTTTGCATAAAAGCGGGACTTCCCGCTGAAATGTCGGCAAATGCATTGCTTGAAGCAGTAAACCTCTTGTTTGATGAGGAAACATTTTATAAAATTCTGGAGGAAATAAAATGTTGAATTTTTTATCAGCATCTGAAAATTCGACCTTTTCGGCGCTATTGGATTGGGCGCTTGAAAATATTATACTGTTATCTATAGTTGCCGCCGTCTGCATATTGGTGTGTGCCGTAATATATATATGCTTTTACAAAAAAATAAATGCTCTTATAAAAAAATACCGAGAGATCATCGTTTACATCATTGTCGGAGGACTCACCACGGCTTTGAATATGGTGATACACTTCGGGCTTATGAAATTTACAAAGCTTCATGAGCTTGTAATCGTGTTTATCGCATGGGTATTTGCAGTTATCTTTGCCTACATAGTAAATAAACTGTGGGTATTTCAAAGCAAAAGCTTTGAAAAAGATGTGCTTGTGCATGAGATAGTTTCATTTACAGGCGCACGTGTGTTATCTCTCGGTATAGAAGAGCTTATTTTCCTCATTTTCGTGACATGGCTTGCTATGAGTCAGGGAATAATAAAGATCGTAGCAGGAGTTATTGTCATAATTATCAATTATATTTTCAGTAAACTCTTAATATTCAAGAATAAAAGTCAGGAGTGAAAGGAAGACATATATGAAAAAAATCGCAGTGTTATTGATGTGTACTGTGCTTTTGTGTTCATTTGCATCATGCAAGGGCAAAACGTCAGAAATAACAGCCGACAGCGCTATTGAAACGGTTATCGCAAGTGATCCGAATAAAATAACGGGGGCTGTGACGTCTGTTTATGATAATATTGCAATACACGAGGGATTTCCCGCTGTATGCAGTATATCGTATGATCTCGGTAAAACAAAAATTTCCCTGATACGCACAGAAAAGGGAATGTATATAAGCTCAGGCGAAAGTGAGATGCTGTTCATAAAAACCTCGGGAGGTTATTCCACGTATATCAAGGGCGAGGATGGTGTTTTTGAAAAATCTGAGGCGGCGCAGGAGCTTGCTGACGGTTATATGAATCAGTATATTTCGACATTCAGTAATTTTTGCTATGCGCATGAAGAAAATTTCGGTGATATGGCAAAGGGTGAAAAAACCTCTGTATGTGAAAGAGCGTGCACTGAGTACACGTATGAGCTTAAAAACGATTCATCTGAGTATAAATATGTTTACACGCTTGACGATGAAACAGGTATCTGCATGAAATATTATCTTGAAGGTACAGATGAAGACGGTGAGGGCGGTGTATACGAATATGTTTGCACGGAGTTTTCACTCAAAGATGTAGAATTGCCCGAATACAGATAAAGGAGAAAAAAATGGAAAACAGTATTGAAAATCTTAAAAATAAAAAAGCCTTCATATGTGATATGGACGGTGTTATTTATCATGGAAACAGACTTTTACCCGATGTTCCCGAATTTGTTAATTGGCTTATCGAGTCGGGAAAAAAGTTCCTTTTTCTTACAAATTCAAGTGAACGATCCCCCAGAGAGCTTGCGCAAAAGCTTCAGAGAATGGGACTTACCGTGTCCCCCGACAACTTCTATACCTCGGCACTTGCAACGGCATCATTTCTTGCAACGCAGTGCCCCGGCGGAAGCGTTTATGCAATTGGTGAGCCGGGACTTGTAAATGCCCTTTATGATGCGGGCTTTTCAATGAATGATCAGAATCCCGATTACGTTGTGTTCGGTGAAACTCGCTCGTTTAACTACGAAAAGATAGAGCACGCCGTAAAGCTTATACAAAACGGTGCAAAGCTCATAGGCACAAATACAGACCTGACAGCACCCGGCGAAAAGGGAATAATCCCCGCTTGCCGTGCGCTCATCTCCCCCATTGAGCTTACAACGGGCAAAAAAGCATACTACATAGGTAAGCCCAACCCCCTTATTATGCGTCACGCATTAAAGAAAATAGATTGCTTAAGACAGGATACGGCGATAATCGGTGACAGAATGGACACGGATATCATTTCAGGTATCGAAAGTGAGCTTGACACGGTGCTTGTTCTTTCGGGTGTTACATCAAGAGAGGATGTAAACCTGTTCCCGTACCGCCCTAAATATATCCTTGACGGTGTCGGTGATATAATAAGATAAAATTGAATGCATAGGTCGTGATTTAAATGAATTATTTTTTGCTCGCACTTTCTGTATGCGCTAATGTGGCGTATTCGTCATTTTATAATTATTTCGGTAAAAAGGCGGTCAAGGAACGCTCCGATAATTACAAAATAAATATGTGTATTTATTCTGTTGCGGCGGGTATTCTTGTTGCTATCAGTATTTTTTCAGGCTTCAAAGCATCGCTTTTTACGGTTTTATTCGGTATTGCATTCGGTGCTGTGACGGCACTCAGCGGTATTTTTAAGCTTAATGCGCTTAACTGCGGACCGATGTCGTTCACCATTTTGCTTATTACCTCATCAATGATACTTCCCGCATTTTCGGGATACATAATCTGGAATGAGTCGCTGTCGGTGTGGAAGATAGTTGGCACGTTTCTTATGATAGTCGCCGCATATTTTTCAACGGAGAAGAAAAAGGACGGAAAGGGAACAAGTGCAAAATGGCTTATCTTCTGCTTCTTGGCGTTCCTTTTCATGGGCTCTATCGGTATTATGCAAAAAACACAGCAGAAGTCGTCATTCGCTTCTGAAACAGGTGCATTTCTTGCAATTGCCTTTGTATCTGCGGCGATCCTTTGTACAGTAAGTTATCTTGTAAGCTCAAGAAATAAAACAGAAAAATCAAGCGAAAGCGGTATTGATACAAAAAAACTGATCCTTTTGACGGTTGTTTGCGGTGCATTTATCGCATTTCTTAATAAAGTCAACCTCTATCTTTCGGGTGTGCTTGACAGCGCAGTATTATTCCCGATTCAAAACGGCGGTACAACAATGATGTCAGTCGTTGTTGCAATGACCTTGTTCCGTGAAAAGGTAAGCGGTCGCCGTCTTGTCGGTATGATAATCGCCCTTTGTGCACTTCTTATTCTTGCCTTCAGCGAGCTTCTGGCGAAGATAGCATAATACAATAACGGTATGCACGTAAAACAGAATCCGTGCTTAATCTGAATCTTTACGGTGACGGCGCCCCGTCCGCACCCATGCGGATATAGGGGCGCATATTTCCTACGGAAATATATTTATGAAAACACGATGCGTTGGTATTGTGATGAGTTATGTGAATAATAAAAAGAGAGAATTTGCGTTCTCTCTTTTGTCTTATTTACATATTTATATCGGGGAAAATTTCGATGCTTCTTTTTAAAATGCCGTTCATGTGTGCGATGGCAACACCGTAGTTGACGATGGGGGTGTCATATTCCTCACATATCCGCATACGGTAGCGCATTTCCTTTTCGGTCAGCACACATCCGCCGCAGTGAAGCACGAGGGCAACATCGGAAAGATCACTTTCAAAATCACCGCCTGAGGTGAATTTGAAGTTCAGTTCCTTGCCTGTGAACTTGCGCATAAGTGCAGGTATTTTAACCGTTCCTATGTCCTTACAGCTTCGTCTGTGCGTACATCCCTCGGAGATAAGCACCGTGTCACCGTCTTTAAGCTGTGATATAGCAGATGCCCCCTTTACAAGCGTCGGCAGATCGCCCTTGTATCTTGCAAAAAGAATTGAAAATGACGTAAGCGGAATATCAGGCGGTAAGAGGGCTGAAACCTTGCCAAATACCTGTGAGTCTGTAATGACAACGTCCGGCTTTCTACAAAGGGATGAAAGCACTTTCGGCAATTCCTCAGGCTGACAGCAGATGCATATACCGTGGGCATCAAGCATGTCACGTATCGTTTGTTGCTGGGGAAGAATAAGCCTGCCTTTTGGTGCTGCTTCATCTATCGGCACAACAAGCACCGCTAAAGCATTTTCGGGCAAAATATCGGAAATAAGATGCTTTTTGCTTTCTGCTTTGGCAAAAGACGTTGCTATTTTTTCTTTCAGCGCATCAATATTGTAACCGCTTTTTGCACTTACATATACCGTATCGTCGGGGATATTTTCGGGGATCTCGATATTTTCTGCCTTGTTGTATACGCACACATACGGCAGATTCCTTTCCTTGACTGTTTTAAGCAGTTCCTTATCAAAATCCGTCATTCCGAGTACAGCGTCGATAACAATTACAGCCGCATCTGCGGATGCAAGCACACGGCGGGCGGTTTTTACACGTTCTTCGCCAAGGGAGCCGACATCGTCAAGTCCGGGTGTGTCTATTATTGTAACAGGACCGAGGGGCAAAAGCTCCATCGATTTTTTCACAGGGTCTGTAGTTGTGCCGGGAGTATCCGAAACAACCGATATCATTTGTCCCGTGACAGCATTTGCCACGCTTGATTTTCCTGCATTCCGTGCGCCGAAAAAGCCTATGGTCAGCCTTTCGCCTGACGGTGTATCGTTAAGTCCCATAACTACCTCTTAAAATCTGAAATCACGTCTGTTGGAGTTCTTTATGTCCTCAATATTAGATTCTGCAATAGTGCGTACCTTTTCTTTCGGTATCTTGCCAAGCTCTCTTTGTATCATTTCGTAACCCGCTTTTTTCGTTTCCTCGCTTCCGTAGTCAACGAGGTATTCCGTCAAAGTCATAAGCGCATTGGGGTGACAGCAGTTGATTATCTGGCCTGTTTTGCACAGGCTCATAAATCTGTCGCCCGTTCTGCCCTCACGGTAGCAAGCTGTACAGAAAGAGGGAATGTGACCGTTGTCGATAAGCCAATGTACGACCTCGTCAAGCGTTCTCCGGTCTGAAACGTCGAACTGCTCCGTATCGTGCGGGCGTTCCTCGCACGCATAACCGCCGACAGATGTACGTGAGCCGCCGCTGACCTGCGAAACACCGAGATTAAGCAGCTTTGAACGGACTTCTTCCGTTTCTCTTGTAGAAATAATGATGCCTGTATAGGGAACGGCAAGACGGATGCAAGCCGTTATTTTTTCAAAAATTTCATCGCTTATGGAGTTATCAAACTGCGTGGGGTCAACATCGTCCGCACGCTTTATTCTCGGCACGCTTATTGTATGAGGGCCGACACCGTGGACAGCCTCAAGATGCTCTGCGTGCATAAGAAGTCCTGCAAATTCGTATTTGTAAAGCTCAAGACCGAACAGAACACCGAGACCGACATCGTCGATTCCGCCCTGCATTGCTCTGTCATGCGCCTCCGTGTGGTATGCATAATCGTGCTTGGGACCCGTTGGGTGAAGCTTCAGATAGCTTTCTTTATGATACGTTTCCTGAAACAGAATATATGTTCCGATTCCTGCATCCTTCAGTTTTCTGTAATTTTCCACAGTTGTTGCGGCGATGTTTACGTTTACCCTGCGTATTGCACCGTTTTTGTGGTTTACGCTGTAAATAGTGTTGATGCATTCAAGAATGTATTCTATGGGATTGTTTACGGGGTCCTCTCCCGATTCAATTGCCAGACGCTTGTGACCCATATCCTGAAGCGCAATTACTTCCGCCTTTACCTCTTCCTGCGTCAGCTTCTTTCTCGGAATAGTCTTGTTTTTAAGGTGATAAGGACAGTAAACACAGCCGTTTACGCAGTAATTTGAAAGATAAAGAGGAGCAAAGATAACGATTCTGTTACCGTAAAATGCAAGCTTAATTTCCTCTGCGACCTTGTATATTTTTTCTATCATCTTTTGGTCTTCGCACGCAAGAAGCACCGACGCTTCTCTGTGTGAAAGTCCGTGACACGTGTAGCCTGTTTCGGTTTTAACAGGGCGTGCCTTTTCGATTATTGAGTCAATAAGCTCAATATTATTTTTGTTTTCCTCTGCATATGCAAGAGTTTCTCTTATTTCCTCATCGCTTATGAATTCTTCTGCTTTGAGTGATTTCGGATCGTATTTTGCCATTTTATTTTTTCCTTTCTTTAGGGTCAGAATTTCTTCCCCTTTAGATAAATTTATTTTGCGTAATCTCCTCGGTCGATGACCGTTTCATATCCTATCTCAGCTAAACTTGCCATAATATTGGCAAGGTTTTCGCCTGCCTCGCTTCCCGTGAATGCCTTTCCGTTATAAAGCATATATTTTTCACGCACGCTTGACGGCGAAAGGTTCGGCATAATCACATTTGCCCCGGACATTATACCCTTTTCACGTCCGCCGACAGTGACCGAGCCGAGTGCCGTTGTTGCAGGCAAAAGGATATTCGGGTGAATGAGCCTTATGATCGACAAAAGATAACAGGTAAAATCTGCGCTTCCTGCCTCAAACTCACCAAACGGTGTGTCAACGTGCGGTATAAACGGGCCTATTCCGCACATATGGGGCTTGAATTCTTCAATAAATTTTAAATCGTTTGCGATATGCTTTAGTGTCATAAACGGAGAGCAAACCATAAATCCGCATCCTACTTGAAAACCGAGTGATTTTAAGTCATTCAGACATCTTACCCTTTCGTCATATGACATATTTTCGGGGTGGAGCATTTCATAATGCTCACGTGTTATACTTTCGTGACGTAAAAGATACCTGTCTGCTCCCGCTTCCTTTAGTCTTCTGTAACTTTCATATGAACGCTCACCGAGGGAAAGCGTCACGGCACATTCGGGATATTCTGTCTTTATGGACCTTATTATATCGCAAAGCACGTCATCGGTGAAATATCCGTCCTCACCGCCCTGCAGGACAAATGTGCGGAAGCCGAGGGAATAACCCTCATCACAGCAGGTGAGTATTTCATCCTTTGTCAGTCTGTAACGGGAGCAAAGCGAGTTGCTTTTTCTTATTCCGCAGTAGTAACAATCATTTTTGCAGATGTTCGATATTTCAATAAGTCCACGGATGAAGACCTTGTTTGAATATACCTTTTTTCTTGCTTCGACCGCCTTTGCACGGGCATAGTCGTATGTGTCATCATAAAAATTTTTTACAAGCTGTTCGTATTCTTCAAGTGACAAACAATGTTCTTTTGCAAGCTTATCAATAAGTTCAAAGGTGAACATCATACACCTCCCGAATACACAGTCTTAACACTTACTCCGTCAAGTCTTCCTATCTTGCCTGAAAGTGCAGATATAATATCCTGCGGAGCGTCAACAGCGACGCTTATAATGTTTATGTTTTTCTTGCGGTAGGGAAGCCCCATTCTGCCGATAATGTATTCGCCGTATTTATGAAGAAGTGAGTTTACTTCTTCAGCTGAATCGAATTTTTCAACTATTATGCTTATGATAGCAACTCTCGTTTCCATAATTCCTCCGAATGATTCTTTTTACATAATACTCAAAAAATATGAACAAAGCATTTGTATATTCATTAAATAAATAATAAATTAAGTAATGTGTAAAATATGTACAAATTGCAGTGTCGATGTTTGTGCAATATTGTCATTGAATTTTATATCCTGTTGTGATAGAATAACGTCTGCAACCGTTGAAACCTTTGGGATTTTGCAAACCGAAGGCGGAGGAGGCTCTGGAGAATCCCGCAAGCCGTGCGGGTGCCGAAGGTGCAAGGCGACAGCCGAATCTCTCAGGCAAAAGGACAGGGCAGGCATTCAGTTTTATATGTCTGGTATATTTCTTTGTTCTCCGCTATCTTTCAGCGGATTTTTTTTGTTTTTTTACAGGAGGGCGTTTTTATGGACGCAGTTTTAAAAGTTGTTCAGACTATAAATGCATATATGTCTGACTACATTCTTATTGTTTTGCTTGTCGGTATAGGTCTTTTCTATACTATTAGGACAAGATTTGTTCAGGTTCGCTGCTTTGGGGAAGGTATGAAAAAGGTTTTCGGTAACTTCTCGATGAAAGGTGGAAAGCAAAAGGGCGGACTTTCGTCGTTTCAGGCGCTTTCCACAGCAATTGCCGCACAGGTCGGTACAGGTAACATCGTCGGTGCGTGCGGTGCTATACTCGCAGGTGGTCCCGGTGCTATATTCTGGATGTGGGTTATCGCATTTTTGGGTATGGCTACTATTTATGCCGAGGCTGTGCTCGCACAAGAAACAAGAGTTAAGGAAGCAGACGGGGAAATCCACGGCGGTCCCGTTTACTATATGAAAAAGGCATTTCCTAATGGATTTGGCAAGTTTCTTGCGGCATTTTTTGCTATTGCTACCGTTTTGGCACTCGGTTTTATGGGCTCAATGGTGCAGTCAAATTCTATTGCTGAGTCTGTTTGTAATGCCGTTGGTGTTAATTATATTGACTGGGGTTGGATAATCGGTGCAGCACTTGCGATTATCTGCACAATCATTTTTATCGGCGGTATTCAGAGAATTGCTTCTGTTGCTGAAAAAATAGTTCCCACTATGGCATGTTTATTCCTTATAGGCGGTGTGATAGTTCTTGTTACTAATATCACCATGCTTCCCGGTACTTTTGCAATGATATTCAAATATGCCTTTACTCCCAATGCTCTTATAGGCGGTGGTATCGGTTATGCACTCAAGACGGCTATAAGCCAGGGCGCAAAGAGAGGTCTTTTCTCAAACGAAGCGGGTATGGGTTCAACACCCCACGCGCATGCGCAGGCAAATGTTGAAAAGCCTCATGACCAGGGCGTTGTTGCTATGATAGGTGTATTTATAGATACATTTATCGTTCTTACTATGACTGCTTTGGTTGTCATCACAATGCTTTATACTTCAAACGGTCCTTTGGGCGACACCTATAAGACAGAGACAGAAGCTATCAGTGTTATGACTGATGCGGAGATAAATGAAAGTTATGCAGCGTTGGTTGAGGAAAGTGGCATCACCAACACTGTTACTGACACTGCAGATAAGAAAAACGCACTCATACAGGATGTATACAATGACGCGATTTCCGAGTCCGGTATCAGCAAGACTAACGCGATGCAGTGGGCTGTTACAAACGGTTTCCCATCCTTTATAAGCGGAATAGGTAATGTGTTTGTTGCTATTTGTCTAATGTTTTTTGCATTCACTACTATTATCGGATGGAATTTCTTTGGTAAAATAAATATTCAGTATCTGTTTAAGAATAACAAGACTGCTACGGTTATTTATTCTGTGGTATCAATTGTATTCATCTTTCTTGGAACGCTGGCTTCTAATGACCTTGTGTGGGAGCTTACGGATTTCTTCAATTATCTGATGGTTCTTCCCAATGCTATTGCACTCTTTGCGCTGTCAGCGGTCGTTGTCAGCACGACAAAGAAAAAATAAGCATCTGGTTATAAAAAAAAGCTACAGTTTGACTATTTAAATCATATCAAAACCGTGTATAATTCACTTAATCAAATGTAGAGGTGTTTATTATGGCTTATAAAAGAGTTTTAACTATTCAGGATATTTCCTGCTAAATACGCTTATTGCCGTCTGTACAATATCAGATAACGGCAAGCTCATATCAATGCTTGGGGAAAGTAATTTTAAATGAAAAGAACAAAGCTGTCGGACAGACAACTGCCCGATTATACTAAAGGTGAAGAAATATTCAATACGGTCAGTCACATTGTCGGTGCGGCACTTGGCGTTGCTGTGCTTGTTTTGTGCGTCGTTTATTCGGCAATAAACAGCGATGCTTGGGCTGTTGTCAGCGGCTCGATATATGGAGCATCAATGGTGGTGCTTTATACAACGTCAAGCGTTTATCACGGACTTCATCCGAATATGGGTAAAAGAGTGATGCAGGTACTTGACCACTGCATGATAAATTTTCTTATCGCGGGAACTTATACACCTGTGCTTCTTTGCGGCATACGGCCTGTACACCCCGGTTGGGCTTGGTGTCTGTTCGGTGTTGTCTGGGGCTGTGCCGCTGTTGCAACGGTTTTTACAGCAATAGACCTTGACAGATATGCGGTGCTTTCTATGATATGCTATCTTGGCATGGGCTGGTGCATCGTTTTTGCTATAAAGCCGGCTATGGCATCTATCCCCTCTATGGGGCTTGTGTTCATATTTCTCGGCGGTGTTGCCTATACGCTCGGTGCGGTACTGTACGGAATAGGAAATAAAGTAAGATATATGCATTCCGTTTTTCACTTGTTTGTAATTGCGGGAAGTGTGTTGCAGTTTTTCGGAATAATATTTTACATTTTGTAAAAACAAGAGGTCGGAATACTCCGACCTCTTATTTATTTCTTTTTCAAAATTGAAAGTATTCCTTTTTTCTCATAAGGCGCACGTGTGATGCCCAAAAGCTTATACCCGGTTTTTTCAACAATATTTTTAAGTTCTGTATCGCTTATCTTAATATCGGCAAGTATGACCGTCTGCTTATCCTTGTGCGATGATACCACTTTTTTTACGTTAAAGCTGTTTCTTACTGCATCATTCATATGCGCCTCACACATCGGGCACATCATACCGTCTATTTTAAGTGTTATTTTTTCCATTATATTTTCTCCTTCGGTAGAGTTAGTTTATGCTAACTTAATTATACCCTCGTTTTCCCGTTTTGTCAATACAAAAAAAATTTTATTTAGCGCAATTTTTTTCGAAAAAATACTATACAAAAGGAAAAAAATGTGGTAATATGATGAATGTAATTTTTGTTACTTAAAGGAGTCTTGCGTTATGAAAAAGATTTATGAAGGCAAAACAAAAGATGTTTACTCGCTTGATAACGGCAATGTAATGCTGAAGTTCAAGGACGACTGCACAGGCAAGGACGGCGTGTTCGATCCCGGTGAAAATACCGTCGGACTTACTATCGAAGGCATCGGCCGTGCAAATCTTGAAACGTCTATCCGTTATTTTGAACTGCTTAAGAATGCAGGAATCAAGACACACTATGTAAGTGCAGACCTTGACAACGCAACAATGGAGGTTCTTCCCGCAACCGTGTTCGGTCACGGACTTGAAGTAATTTGCAGACTTGTTGCAACAGGAAGCTTCATTCGCAGATACGGCGAATATATCAAGGACGGCACACCCCTTGAAGGCGGTTACGTTGAATGTACATTCAAAAATGACGAAAAGGGCGATCCGCTTGTAACAGGCGAAGGTCTTGCCGCACTTAACGTAATGACTCCCGAAATGTTTGCAAGCATGAAGGAACAGACGCTCAAGATAACAAAGATCGTTGCTGACGACCTTAAAGAGATCGGTCTTGACCTTTGGGATATCAAGTTTGAATTCGGCTACAACAACGGTGAGGTTATCCTTATTGACGAAATTGCATCGGGCAATATGCGTGTATATAAGGGCGACAAGATCGTTGAACCAGTTGAGCTTACAAAGCTTATCCTTAACAGATAATCGTATTTTTAAAAGAGTCGGTTTATACCGGCTCTTTTGTTGTTTTGTAGGGGACGGCGCCTCGACGTCCCTTTTTGTATCGTATTCTATATTTTTTTCTCATAAAGCGGTTGCATAAAACAAATAAATATGATAAAATAAATAAAATATAGCAGATAGATAAGGAATGAAATATGTCGGATATATTTTACAGATTTTCCCCGTTTATACAAGAATATATATACAGAAATAATTGGGAGTCGTTGCGTGCTGTACAGACGGCTGCAGCGCAAGTGCTTTTTGAAACGGAGCATAACCTTTTACTTACTTCCTCAACAGCATCCGGAAAGACAGAAGCATCATTTTTCCCAATCATTTCAATGCTTACCGAGGATCCGCCGCAAAGCGTCGGCGTGCTTTATATAGCGCCGCTGAAAAGTCTTATAAACGACCAGTTTTTAAGGCTTGACGAAATACTTAAGGAATGCGATATTCCCGTTTTTCATTGGCACGGAGATGTTTCGTCATCACATAAAAACAAGCTTTTGAAAAATCCGAAGGGTATACTTCAGATAACGCCTGAATCCCTTGAAAGTATGCTGATGAACAGGTCAAATGACATCGTCCGTCTGTTTTGCGACCTGCGGTTTATTGTCATAGATGAAATACACATACTGACAGGCACGGACAGAGGAAATCAGATAATATGTCAGCTTAACAGAATTGCCAAAATCATCGGCAGAGATGTAAGACGTGTGGGACTGTCGGCAACTATCGGTGATGTCGATATAGCAAAAAAGTGGCTGAACGGCGGCTCAAACAGAATATGCGAAGCGCCGATACTGAATGAAGGCAAAACATCGTGGCGGCTCGCGCTTGAGCATTTTTATATACAAAACGAAAAGTTTGACCAATCGGGAACGGATGCGTTTGCGAACAAAGATGTAACGCAGTTTACCGATGAAAAGAAAGAAAATCCGATACCCGCACGTGCAAGAATTGATGCGGGATATGAATATATTTATGACTGCGTAAAGGATAAAAAAAGCCTTGTTTTTTCGAATTCAAGAGAAGAAACGGAGTATATAACGGCAACGCTCCGCCAGATTGCTGACAACAGGCACGAGCCGGATATATTTTTGATACATCACGGAAATCTTTCCGCTTCGCTCCGTGAGGAGGCGGAATTCAAAATGAAAAATGACGAATATAATGCCGTCACTTGTGCAACTGTCACTCTTGAACTCGGTGTTGATATAGGCAGACTTGAAAGAATACTGCAGAATGGCTCACCGAATACTGTTTCAAGCTTTTTACAAAGGCTCGGCAGAAGCGGACGGCGCGGCGCACCGCCTGAAATGTTTATGGTTTTCAGAGAGGAAAATCCGCTTCCCGAAACACCTATGCCGCAGCTGATACCGTGGGAGCTTATCAGGGCGATAGCAATAATCCAGCTCTATATAGAAGAAAGATTTATCGAACCGCCGAGTGAAAAAAGATTGCCGTTTTCGCTTTTGTTCCAGCAAACGCTGTCGATCCTGTTTTCATCGGGCGAGCTTACAGCAAAGGCGCTTGCTGAGCGTGTTTTGTCGCTCCCCGCATTTGAAAGGGTAACAAAAGAGGAATACAAAGCGCTTCTTGTCAGTATGCTGAAATGCGACTATTTGCAGATGACCGAGGAAAAAACGCTGCTGATAGGTCTTGCAGGGGAGAGAATTGTCAACAGCTTTAAGTTCTATGCTGTGTTTAAGGACAGTGAAAACTTCTCCGTCAGATGTGAATCCGATGAAATAGGCACTATAACCACACCGCCGCCCGTCGGCGACCGTTTTGCGCTTGCAGGCAGAGTATGGGAGGTAACGGAGCTTGATATCCCCCGAAAGCTCATATACGTCAAAGGTGTAAAGGGCAAAATGGAGGTCACGTGGCCCGGGGAAAGCGGGGAAATACACACACGCATACTTGAAAGAATGAAGCAGGTGCTGTGTGAAGATAAAGTTTATCCGTATCTGAAGCCGAATGCAAGGCTCCGCCTTGATATCGCACGCCGTGTCGCGCAAAATGCACGCATTTGCGAAAGATATGTTATGCCGCTTGGAGGGCTTACGTACTGTATGTTCCCGTGGCTCGGCACAAGAAGCTTCAGGACACTCCGCAAGCTGATGGCAAAGAACGCAAAGTATCTTCAGATATCCAATATTGAGTATGACGGATGCTGTTATCTCACGTTCAAATATGAGGGCAACAGCGAAAGGGAACTGATAAATAAGCTTTGCGCATTAACTTGCGAGGGATTTGACAAAAAAGAACTTGTTTCCCCGTCAGAGGTACCGATATTTGAAAAATACGATGAGTATATACCTCACGAGCTTCTGCGCGATGCCTATGCTGAGGACCGACTGCGTGAAGATGAGGTCGTTACCCGAATAGGACAAATGTATGACAGTATAAATTAAAACAAGGTCGGTCTGGATTTTCCAAACCGACCTTGTTGGTTTTGCGTATTCGAAGCGATGCTGTAGGGGTTGGCGCCTCGACAACCCGCTTGAAGTACATTTACTTTTTTAAATTCCTTATGAATTCATCGCTTATTATTGCGCTTGTGTGAATTGAGGTATATTTTCCTTTTATGTACATACTTGACCTTGCACAACCCTCATAAGTCATACCGCACTTTTCCATAACACGCAAACTTGCACGGTTTCCGTCCATACAGCGCGCGTAAATTCGGTGCAGGTTGAGTGTCATAAATCCCACCTTTATAACTTCAGCAAGTGCTTCGGAGGCATATCCGCGTCCTGAATAAACGGGATTTATGACATATCCCACTTCACCTGCGTTGTTGCTTTCGTCAAACGAGGTAAAACCGCACGTGCCGATCATTTTTCCCGATTTCTTTAAGGTTACTGCCCAATCATAAAACTCCCCGTCACTGTACTGATCTTGCACAAGGTGAAGATATCTTCGTGTGTATTCGGAATCCGGATGCGCACGCCATGTTAAGAATCTTGTCACAGATTCGAGTCTTGCGTATTCAAACATATCGGGAAAATCTGTAGGCTTTATTTTTCGGAGTATAAGGTTCTGTGTTTCAAGTGTCGGTATTCGCTTGAAATATTTTCGGAGTATAGTTTTTTCCATTTACAATAAATACACTTTCTGTAAATTTAAGTTGCATATACATTATACTCACAGCAAAGAGAAAAGTAAATATATAAGGCGGATTTTTAGAAATAAAATACAACTTTATATATCGTATCAAAAAAAGTTACAATGTGTTAAGAAAAAAATGTTCGTCAAAATGTAGAAATAAAGAAGCTCAAATTGTGCAAAATGCACAATGCGGACGTTAGCTTTATCTGACGTGTTAATTTTTCACTCTTTAAACACAGTGAATATAATTCACCATAAGGTGATAATTATCAAAAACGCAAAATATTATTTTATATTTCGAGTATAAAAGTTCAATGATAGTTAACACAAGATGGGACTGCGCGCTTACCTGAGTTTCACGCAGGTGAATTTAATTTACGTTATCAATATATGTTTCTTGAACTTTGGCTTAAATGTACTTTCCTTGTGCATTAAACGTGAAAAAATGCCACAAATCACAGGTTCAATTTCTGTTTTCAGCGGGGTAACTACAGGTTTTTTATCTGCTACTTACACTTGACAACGGTGCGAATATATGTTATTATTATTTATAAATATGAAATCGGTTAAATAGAGAATCGCTCGGATTGTGTCGGTTTTTTGTTTATACCTGCAAGTTTTTACTTGTTTTCAGTTAATTTTCACAGGAGGAACACCCAATGAGAAAATCAAAATTGTCAAGAGCTTTGATTGTTTTTCTCGCCCTGTTGACGGCCATATCGCCCGTGGGTATCAATGCTGCTGAAGGCACATCGACTACGACAAGTATCGAAGAAGTGCGTGAGCTGCTTGAGGCACAGACGTACTATGACTATCTGCAGGAGAACAACAACCTCGGAATTACCGACGGAGAAGGTTCTGTAACCGTTAAGGCATCAGAAGGCTTCACCTTTGATGAAGATGAGGAATACGGCAAGGAAGGCGATATTGCAAAGGTCGTAACTGACCCTGACGGCGAAAAAGGCAACGTCCTTTATGTCCCCGCAACAGGTACGGTTTCGTGGAAAATATCCATTCCCAAGACCGGTTATTACATTGTTAAGCTTAATTACAGACCCGTTGAAAACGATTCAGGTTCTGCAAATACCTCAACCATTGAACGTGTGTTCAGAATAGATGGCAAGGTTCCGTTCAAGGAAGCCAACTATTTTGAAATGACACGTGCGTTTAAGGATATTTATACAGAACAGGATGAAAACGGTGCACCCACATTCAAGCTTGATTTCAACGGCAACGATAAGAAGCCCGAGAAGAATCAGGCGTATATGTGGAGTGAGTACAGCCTTTGCGACTCCGCGGGCTTCCATGTTGACCCGTTCAAGTTTGTTTTTGAGGAAGGCGAACACACGATCGCTCTTGAAGCTACAATGAACGATATGTATCTTTACGACATCGTCGTAGAGAAGGCGGAATCACGTATCTCGTATGAGAAATATCTTGAACAGTACGCATCATCTGCTGCAGTTGATCCCTCTGTTTCATATAAGATACAGGCTGAGTATCCCGTATACACTTCCGATCTTACAATATACGCTCTCAACGACAGAACGTCACCTATCACAGAACCGCAGGACCCTGCGAAGCAAAAGCTGAATACTATCGGCGGAAGTAAATGGCAGAACATCGGTCAGTGGATTGAATGGACGATTCCTGCGTCTGCAATAACACAGTCGGGACTTTACAACATCATCCCCCGTTATTTGCAGAACACATTGGCAGGTCTTTACGTTTCAAGACGTATATTGATCAACGGCGAGATACCGTTTGAAGAAGCAAGCTACTTGCAGTTTAACTATGCCGACGACTGGGCGACAGCTCCACTTACAAACGGTGAGTCGGAGTTTAAGTTCTATCTTGAGGCAGGCAAAGATTACACAATCCGACTTGAAGTTGTTTACGGTAATTTGTCAGATGCGCTTCGCCGTTGCGAAACATCGCTGACAAACATGAATGCAATATATAACTCCATATTGAGAATTACAGGTCCTACACCTGACGAAAATATGGACTACGGTTTTGCAGAACAGATATACGACACGATCATTCTCATGCAGGAAACGAGAGATGAGCTTCAGTCTATCGTTGATATGTTCCTTGAAATCTCGGAAGGTAAATCCGCGGAGAACATAGCGACACTCGAAAAGATTATATTTATCCTTAATAAGATGTGTACTGACGAAGATGAAATTGCGAAGAACCTTGAAAACCTCAAGGTTAACTCCGGTACGCTCGGTACATGGATAATGAACACGAAGCTTCAGCCTTTGACGCTCGATTATTTGCTGATTCAGCCGGCAGAGGCAGAAATACCCGAAGCCAATGCGACATTTTGGCAGAGCCTTTGGTTTGAAATAAGCTCATTCTTCCAGAGCTTCTTTACAGATTATAACTCACTCGGTGCATCTGAACAGATCGACGAAGAAAACGTTGTTGAAGTATGGATCGCAACAAGCCGTGATGAAGCGCAGGTTATGCGTGAGCTCGTTGACAAGGATTGTCCCGTAACTGTTAACCTTAAGCTTGTTGCAGGCGGTACGCTTCTTCCTGCAACACTTGCAGGTACAGGTCCCGACATTTCATTGGCAACAACTCAGTCTGATGTTATCAACTATGCGATACGTAGTGCCATTGAGCCGCTGTCGCAGTTTGATGATTACTTCGATTACGTTGGCAATGCAAACCGTTTCAATCCCGAAACACTTGTAGGTCTCAGACTTCAGAACCCCGAAATTACAGACGAAAACGATCCTCATTACTATGACTATTACGGTGTTCCGGAGCGTCTGGGCTTCGTTATGATGTTCTACCGTAAGGACATCTTTGCAGAGCTGGATATTGAAGTTCCGAGAACATGGGATGATCTTTATGAGATCGTTCCCGATCTTCAGACAAACTACCGTGATGTCGGTATGGCATCCAGCCTTGCCGGTCTTCAGATATTTATGTATCAGCTTGACGAAGACCTCTACAAGGATAACGGTATGAGAATAAATATCGACTCCAACACGTCACTTGATTGCTTTAAGAAGCTTTGTGACCTCTTCACATCCTATAACTTCCCCAGGGTGTTTGACCTTGCAACATACTTCAGAATGGGTGAAATGCCTATAGCTGTTGCGGATTATCTTACATATAACCACTTCTCGATCTACGCTACGGAAATCAAGGGCTTGTGGGAATTTGTTCCGCTTCCCGGTACAATAGATCCCGAAACAGGCGAGATCAACAACTCCGTTCCTTGTTCTGTTTCAGCAGTTATTCTTATGGCTGACGAAAACAGATCCGAAAAGGTAAGAAATGATGCTTGGGAATTCATTAAGTGGTGGACAGATGCTCCCGCACAGAGCGAATATGCAAGACAGTATGAAGCGCTCATCGGTATGGCTGCCAAGTACAACACAGCTAATATGGAAGCGCTCAGAAGTATGCCTTGGACATCTTCCGAAATGAAGAACCTTGAGGCACAGTTCCAAAACCTTAAAGGTACTCCTGAATATCCCGGCGGTTACATAATAACACGTTACGTTGACTTTGCATTCCTTGATGCTTATAACAACGGTACTGATCCCGTTGATGCACTGCTCGATAATGTTGTTAACATCAACAGTGAGCTTTCAAGAAAGAGACAGGAATTCGGTCTGCCGATATACGAGGAAGTATACGGAAATGAATAAACCGTTGTCACACCGCCGAGCCTTTGGCGGCTCGGCGATGTGATGATATAAATAGAAAAAAAATATTCATTATATAATTCTAATATAGGAGAGTGCACACATGTCACAAAATACGGCAGTTAAAACCGAGAGTGTGAAGCCGGTATCGCGTAAAGATATGTCGAAATTGCAGTGGACATGGAAAGAAATGAAGAAGCACAAAATGGGCTATGTAATGGTTGCCCCGTTCTTCATTCTGTTCTTTATCTTTACTGTTGTTCCTGTTCTTTTGTCGCTGGTACTCAGCTTTACGTCCTTCAACTTGCTTGAATGGCCTAAATGGTTAGGTTTTGACAATTACTTAAGATTATTCCTTGATGACGATATATTCCTGACAGCTGTTAAGAATACACTTATATTCGCTATTGTTACAGGTCCTGTATCGTACATAATGTCACTTTTCGTTGCGTGGTTTATCAATGAGCTTTCACCGAAAGTAAGAGCTTTGGTAACACTTATATTCTATGCACCGAGTATATCGGGCGCTATGTATTCCATCTTTGCCATCTTTTTCTCCTCCGACCGTTACGGATACGTAAACGCTTTGCTTATTTCGCTTAATATCATAACAGAACCGATACAGTTTTTCCAGGACGTGACATACGTTATGCCTCTTTGTATAGTTGTTGCCCTCTGGACATCTCTCGGCGTTACATTCCTTTCATTTATCGCCGGTCTTCAGACGATCGATAACAGCCTTTATGAAGCAGGTGCTATTGACGGTATACGTAACAGATGGCAGGAGCTTTGGTATATTACGCTTCCTACGATGCGTCCTCAGCTTTTGTTCGGTGCGGTTATGGCTATCACGGGCGCATTCGGTTTCGGCGGCATCGTTACCGCTTTGGCAGGCTTCCCGTCTGTTGACTACTGCGCACACACGATCATGCACCATCTCGAAGACTACGGCGGTCAGCGTTTCGAGGTTGGTTATTCATCGGCAATTGCGACAATATTGTTCTTGATGATGATCGGTTCAAATATGCTTATTCAGAAATTACTCTCGAAGGTGGGCGAATAATATGGCTAAGAAATTAAGAGTTCGTAATCATAAAGTCGTCCTCAACCGCTCCGCCGGCGGTGACGCGGGTATCACAATAATGCTTATCATTCTCGGTGCGATGATGTTCTTGCCCATGTACTTTGCGGTAATGCAGTCATTCAAGCCTCTTGATGAGCTTTGGATATTCCCCCCGAAATTTTATGTTATCAACCCCACGGTTAAAAACTACTCCGACTTGTTCAAGTTGATGAGCACATCTTGGGTTCCTTTCTCACGTTACATATTCAATACCGTTCTTATTACGGTTTGCGGTACGTTTGGTAACCTGGCGCTCGGTTCTTTGGCAGCATATGCGCTTGCAAAGATACCGTTCCCGGGAAGAAACGGTATGTTCAAGATGGTCGTCCTCTCCCTTATGTTCGTATCAACGATCACGGGTGTTGCGAACTTCATCACAATGAGATTCCTCGGACTTATCGACAATATTCTTGCGATAATTATTCCTGCGTTCTGCTCCACTCTCGGTCTTTACCTTATGAAGCAGTTTATGGAATCTTCAGTATCTGACCAGGTTCTTGAATCCGCCCGTCTCGACGGTGCAGGTGAATTTAAGGTATTCTGGACAATAGCTATGCCGATGGTTAAGCCTGCTTGGCTTACACTTATCGTGTATTCATTCCAGGGACTCTGGAATACAGGTTCTTCTATCTATATTCAGAGTGAACAGTGGAAGACATTTAACTATGCTATTAACCAGATCTTGTCGGCAGGTATCGTCCGTGCCGGCGCAAGTACAGCGGCGATGGTTATCATGATGATCGTTCCCGTTACGGTATTTGTCATTACACAGAGTAACATTATTGAAACGATGGGTACATCGGGTATGAAGGATTAAGGAGGAAATATGAAAAAAATACTTTTCAGAACACTTGCTGTCCTTATAGGTGTACTTACGGTTCTTTCGCCTATCACGGCGTCTGCGTATTATTCTTATCAGACATATACCTATTCACTTGAAGGGCACCCGATGAATTCTCCCGACGCATACGTTCCGTCGGAGATCGTCGACAGCGATTCAATGGGACTTGTTGTTGATATAGACGATCCCAAGGATATCACAGTAGACAGCGATAACAATGTTTATATCGCAGATGCTACAAATCACAGAATAGTTGTTCTTAACAACCGCTTTAAGCAGAGATTTATAATCGATGAATTTGTAAACGAACACGGCGTAAAAGATGCGCTTACAAACCCCAACGGTGTGTTTGTTACAGATGAAAAAATTTACGTTGCCGATACTGACAACAGCCGTATTGTTGTGTTCGATAAGGAAGGTGAATTCCTTGAAATCATTGGCAAGCCTATTTCGAAGGAAATCAGTGTTGATGACCTTTACCGCCCTATCGCACTCGCAGTTGACGCTGCAGGCCGTATGTACATTGTTTCATCAACTACGTACAGAGGTATTATTGCAATCAATAAGGAAGGTAACTTCCAGGGCTTTATAGGTGCACAGAAGTCTTCCCTTTCTGCTTGGGAGATTTTCTGGAGAAAGTTCCAGACTGAAGAACAGAGAAAATACTCCGATACTGTCGTATCAACAGAGTATAACAACATTACCATAGACGATATGGGTCTTATCTATGTTACCACATCATCAATTGATGAAGGTGCACAGCAGAACGCAATCAAGGGTAAGGACAAATCCGGTGACTACGCTCCTGTCAAGAAGCTTAACACGGCCGGTGACGAGATCCTTGACCGTAACGGATTCTGGCCTCCGTCCGGTGAAGTAGAGGTCAGTGATAAGGAGACGACTACAAACTCGGCGGCTATTACAGGACCTTCCAAGATCATCGACGTTGCACTCGGTCCGGAAGGCACATGGAGCATTATCGACGAAAAGAGAAACAAAGTATTCACATACGATGAAGAAGGACGTTTGCTTTTTGTATTCGGTGACCAGGGTACACAGCTCGGTAACCTTCAGAGCATTCAGGCGATAACTTATATGGGCGATGATATGCTCCTGCTTGACAAAACGGCAGACAATATCACGGTCATGAAGCGTACCGACTACGGTGATACGCTTATCAACGCTATCAAGAATCAGCGCGAGCGCCGCTATGACGAAGCTGAAGCTGACTGGCTTGAAATTCTTAAACGTAACAATAACTTCGATGCAGCTTATGTAGGACTTGGCAGAGCGTATTACCGTGACGGTAAATACGAGGATGCTATGGAAATGTATAAGTTTGCATACGATACAGAAAACTATTCAACAGCATTCAAGTATTACAGACAGGAATGGGTTGCAAAATACGCACTTGTTGTTCCGATAGTTGTTGTAATCATAGCAGTAGCTATATACTACTTCTTCGGTTATGCAGGACGTAAGAACAAAGAGGTTGCGACAAGACCTGACGGCTCAAGAACATTTTGGGAAGAGGTCCTTTACGGTATGCATGTAATAATGCACCCGTTTGACGGCTTCTGGGATCTGAAATATGAAAAGCGCGGTTCGGTAAGAGGTGCTATCGTATACATCATATTGGCGATAGTAGCATTTACTTATAACGGAATCGGTTCTGCGTACCTGTTTAATCCGCAGGGTGAATATATAAGCATATTCGGTCAGATCATTTCAATTCTCGTTCCGCTTTTCCTGTGGTGTCTTGCAAACTGGTGTCTTACAACGCTGTTTGAAGGCGAAGGAAGCTTTAAAGATATCTTCATTGCATCTTCTTATGCGCTTGCACCTATTCCGCTTTTGATGATACCCGCAACACTTTTGACAAACATATTTACTCTCAACGAATCGCAGATCATCACACTTCTCACGTCCATTATGTGGATCTGGGTAGGTTTGCTCATATTCTTCGGTTCAATGATAACACACGACTATTCACTCGGAAAGAACCTTATAATAAGTATCAGTACAATAGTTGGTATGGCAGCAATTATGTTTATTGCATTGTTGTTCTCCAGCTTGATGACAAAGATCATAAGCTTCATCACGAGTATCGTGGTCGAAATTTCGTACAGAATGTAGTAAGGAGGTAAAATTACGATGGCATTTAAAAAACTTTTATCTATGCTCCTTGCTATACTTATGGTAGTAGGTACACTCACAGCTTCTTTCGCAGTTACGATATACGCAGACGAAGAGGAAGATACACAGACAGGTGAGACCGAAAACGAAGGCACGGAAGAAGAGGAGCAGGAAGAAGAATCCGGTAATATCGACTACACAAGAGTTGAATATGATTCACCGGAAGATAAACTCAAAGCAATGACACTCCGTGTCCAAAACAACAATTATGAGCTTTATTCTTTTGCAAGAACGGGCGAAGTTGCTGTTCGTGACAGAAGATCAGGACAGATACTTTTCTCAAATCCGTATGACCTTGGTTCGACCACAGGTTCAACGGATACAAAAGAAATGCTTCTGTCACAGGTAATCGTTGAATTTACAAACGGTTCCAAAAACCAGACATATTACAGCTATAAGTAAGCGGCTCTCCGTGACCAGATAATCGTTAAGAATATTCAGAACGGTTTGAGAGTT
>JAZNEN010000060.1:0-4634 GCA_045588615.1 Eubacteriales bacterium | reverse complement strand
GGCGGACGACCAATGGTCGTCCCTACAAAGTTTACCATATATTTCCTTAAATGAGCCAACCCCTTGATTTTATCAGTCAATGGGCTTCATTGTGGGGAAAAGGAGGACGTCGCGTATGGAATAGCTGTCTGTAAGAAGCATTACGAGACGGTCAACACCGAATCCAAGTCCGCCTGTAGGGGGCATACCGTATTCAAGCGCCATAAGGAAGTCCTCGTCAACCTCTGCGTTCGCTCCCGTTGCACGCTTTGCCGCAACCTGGCGTTCAAAACGGTCACGCTGGTCAATGGGATCGTTAAGCTCAGAGAAAGCGTTACCCATTTCTCTTGCGTAAATAAAGAACTCAAAGCGTTCTGTAAATGCGGGATCTTCGGGTTTTCTCTTTGCAAGAGGTGAAATTTCAACAGGATAGTCATAAATGAATGTGGGCTGTATAAGCTTTTCTTCAACGTATTCGTCGAAGAATGCCGCAAGAACATCACCCTTTGTTGCGCCTTCTTCGATCTCAACGCCTCTTGCCTTTGCCCTTGCACGTGCATCTTCATCAGATGTCCATTCATAGTAATCTTCACCCGAATACATCTTAACGGATTCTGCCATAGTAAGACGCTGCCAAGGCGATGCCATATTAATTTCAGTTCCCTGATATGTTATAACGTCGCTTCCGCATATCTTCTTTGTAATATGAACGTAAAGCTCCTCAACGAGGTCCATTATCTCGTGATAATCAGCATATGCCTGATAAAGTTCAATAGATGTAAATTCAGGGTTGTGCTTTATGTCCATGCCTTCATTTCTGAAGATTCTTCCGACTTCGTAAACCTTATCGAAGCCGCCGACGATAAGACGCTTTAAATAAAGCTCTGTTTCAATACGGAGGTACATATCGATATCAAGCGCATTGTGATGCGTTACAAAGGGGCGGGCAGAAGCACCGATCTCAAGTGTATGAAGCACAGGTGTGTCAACTTCAAGGAAGCCCTTTTCATCAAGGAAAGCACGGAGCTCTCTTATAATCTGTGAACGCTTAACAAACGTATCCTTAACCTCAGGATTAACGATAAGGTCAACGTAACGTCTTCTGTAACGTGTATCCTGGTCTTTAAGGCCGTGCCACTTTTCAGGAAGCGGAAGGAGGGATTTTGTCAAAAGCTCAAGCTTCTTTGCGTGTACCGATATTTCACCGCGTCTTGTTCTGAAAACAAAGCCTTCGATACCTATAATATCACCGATATCCCACTTTTTGTAGTTTTCGAATACTTCTTCGCCAACATCATCTATTTTGATATATGTCTGTATTCTTCCTGTCGAATCAGCAACATCGATAAAGTTTGCTTTACCCATATCACGTCTTGACATAATTCTGCCGGCAATTCTAACTGTCTGGTTCTCGTATTCTTCAAACTTTTCTTTAATAACCGCCGCTTGCGCAGTTACATCGTATTTTGTTACTTCAAACGGATTCTTTCCGTCATTTTTAAGCGTATCAAGCTTAGCTCTGCGAATGGCAATTTCTGATGAAACGTCAACTTCATTCGTTTGTTCTGTGGTGTTCAATTCTTCGCTCATTTCGAAAAACTCCTTTTATTTGCTGATTTCAAGAATAACGATCTGCATATCGCCTTTGGGAAGACGTACTGTAACATTGTCACCAACTTTTGCGCCGATTATTGCCTTACCGATAGGCGAACTGTCAGATATCTTGTTTTGGAAAGGATCCGCTTCCGTTGAACCCACGAGATAATATTCTATGATATCATCAAAATTGAGATTGTGGATCTTAACCTTGGCTCCTACGTTTACTCTGTCTGTTGTGACATCATTTTCGGAAACGACCTTCATTCTTGAAAGCTTATCTTCGAGTTCTGCTATCTGTGCTTCAACCTGCGCCTGTTCTGTTCTTGCCGCATCATATTCTGCATTTTCGGACAAGTCGTCGTATTAACGTGCAACCTTAACACTTTCTCTTACTTCATTTCTTTTTGTAGTTCTGAGATACTCAAGTTCCTCAGTAAGTTTTTTATAACCTTCCTCGGTTATTGTTATGATATTATCAGCCATTTTATATATTCCTCTTTTCTATTATTTTTTCAAAAGTTCTATTGCATACTGCAACTGATCATCATCTTCGGGCAAAAGCTTATATAAGCTTACTAAAGATGCTTCATATGAAAGACTTACTTTATGATCAGGAGTTATCCCTACGCCGTCGAAATTATCCGAAACAGGCGGGTAATAAAGTGCTGTTGACAGATAAATGTGCGAACCGTCGCTCAATTTAAAAGGTGAAGAAACAGAACCTTTACCGTGCGTCTTTTCGCCGACCGAAACCGCCTTATCGTAATCCATAAGGGCAGATGTGAAAAGCTCTGCCGCAGATGCCGTTCCGCTGTTTACAAGTATCGCCATCGGCATATCAACACACGCTTCATCCGAACTGAATGTTTCTTTATTTCCCTTTTTGTCCTTTATTGTAAACATAACGCCCTTCGGTAAAAGATAGTCAAGCGTTTTTTCAATTGAAGCAAGCGAACCGCCGCCGTTATCACGGACATCGAACACAATTTTTTCCGCGCCGCGGCTTTTAATGTCAACAATGGCATCCTTCAGCTCATCAGGAGTATCATTATAAAAATTTGATATCTTGATATAAGCTATATTGTTATCCATTATCTTATAATCAACGGTAGAAACAGTATATTCATTACGTGTTACAGTGATATCTTTTGTTGCCACAGAATCTTTTTTTCTGACCGTAAGGACAACGTCATCACCTATTTCGCCGAGAATAAGATCAACAGCAACGTTGTATCCAACCTCGGAAACCTTCTTCCCGTCAACCGAAAATATGAGATCTCCGCTTTCAATACCCGATTTGTCAGCGGGACCGTCTTCGTATACCTTATATATCTCAATTGCGTTTTCTTGAGGATCAAACCCGACAATTATGCCTATCCCCGTAGATTTATCATTGAGCTTATCAATATATACCTTATACTCCTCAGCAGTATAATACGTACCGTATCTGTCGCCCGTACCGTAAATATACCCCTGTATAAGGCCTTTGGCAATATCTTCGTCTGTAAAATCATATATAAAATGATCTTTATATATTTGATTTATCTCATTTATTTTCGCATTTGAAATACCGCTTGACAAAAGACTGTTTATTTCCCTTTTGTACATCTGTCCTACAGCGAGATACGTTATCTGAAAAACGAGCACAGCTGTAAGTATCATAAGAACTGCGGCATAGAAATACGAAATTGTGCGTTTCTTTTTTTTCGCCGTGCGCACTTCGGTCTTTGAAAGCTCTGTCTCATCGCTGACATTACTTTCCGAAATGTCAGGATACGGGCTTTCGGGAATACCCTCATTTATATTCTCTTTTTCGTCCATAAACACCTTTTCCTTTTTTTCTTATTACAAACCATTCGGGCAAGCTTTCGCCTGCCCGTATTGTTATTTTATGCAAAACATTTAGAAATAACGCTTGAGTTTTTTGAAAAGTGTCGGGAAAAAGTCTTCAGGATCAACATAATCACCGCTTTTATTGATTACACAGAAATGCAGATGATTACCTGTAGATTGCCCCGTAGTTCCAACCTTTGCAATGATCTTGCCCTGAGCCACACGGTCGCCCACGCTTACAAGAAGCTTTGAAGCATGCGCATAAAGTGTTTTATATCCATTGTCATGGAGTATTACAACATAGTTTCCGAATTGGTTGTGGCGCTTTGAAATGAGTACTGTACCGTCATCAACGGCATATATATTGTTTCCTGCTGCCAGTGCCAAATCTATACCGTTATGATATTTCATTTTGCTGCCTCCGAACGGATCGGGACGCCAGCCAAAAGGACTTGTCCATTTGCCAAGGTTATAATCCACAGGCCACTGCCAATCACCATCCTTCACAATACCGGATGATGAAGGTTTAGAGGAGGAAGAACCGCCGCCGTTTTGTTGCTGCTGTTGCTGTTTAAGCTCTTCTTCCGCACGCTTCTGATCCTCATACTGTTTTTCAAGCTCTTCTTTTGTCAGCACCTGATTGTTTTTCTTGTCAACCAACGCCTGGATATCATCAAGCAGATCTTCTTCCGCCTTTTTCATTTCGTTTTCGAGCGCAAGGGCTTTATCTTCATCCTTTTTCAGCTGAATGATATAGTCGTTTGCTTCTTCCGATAACACATCAACGGTCTTTTTTGTTTCATCAAGCGATGCAATATTTTCCACATTCATCGCTTGCATTTTTTCAAGATCGCTCACCTGTGTCTTATATGTAGCAAGAAGATTTTCTGTGCTTTCAAGCAAATACTTCTCATAATCAAGTATACTTCCGATATACTGAATATTGAGTATGAAATCCGAAATTGAGCGTGAAGTCAGAAGTATCTCGATATACTTCAATTTTGTCGAGCCCTGCTCATAGTTATTTCTGAAAAATTCAATGAACAAAGCTTCTTTTTCTTCAAGCTCAGCCTTGGTAGAACCGATCATTTCGGTTTTTAGAGCAATATCCTCAGTACACTGTCTTATGATATTCTCAGTGGTTAATATCTCTTCTATAAGATATTCTATCTGAAGATCAAGAAGAAGTTTCAGCTCTTCTGCTTCAGCAGTTTCCTTTTCTA
>JAZNEN010000059.1:0-11838 GCA_045588615.1 Eubacteriales bacterium | reverse complement strand
GCCGGGGGCAGTATATGTCGCCATCGGCTTCGGCCAAGCCATAAACAAAAATACTCTTGCCGCAAGTGCAGGGTTTAAAAAGTTCTTGCCTATACCGCCAAAAAGCTGTTTTATGACAATAATGGCAAAAACACCGCCGATGATAACTAAATAATACGGAATTGCCGGCGGAAGGTTAAATGCAAGTATCACACCCGTGACAGCGGCGGATAAGTCATTTACCGTGATGCGCTTTTTCATGAGCTTTTGATATAAAAATTCGGATGTGACGCAGGTGATAACGCTCAAAAGCGTAACAATAAGCGTCCTCAGGCCGAATGTGTAAATGCCCCAGACGAGGGCGGGAAGCAGTGCGATAAGTACCGTCAGCATTACAGTTTGTGTAGATGACGGTGTCCTTACGTGGGGAGAGGATGACACGGTGAGGTACTCAGGCATCGTTATTTTATGACGCTTTTCCTCACGGTCATCGGAAATTATAATGTTATCTGTATCCATATCCGTTATTCCTTTCATTTCATTGCCCTTACCCGAACCTTGGCAGAACGGATAAGCTGAACTATGGGAACGGCGCCGGGACAGCCGTAGGTACAGCTTCCGCATTCAACACAGCTCATTATATCGTATTTTTTACATTCTTCAAAATCGTCCGCACGTGTGAACATCGCAAGATAACTGGGGTAAAGGTGCATAGGACACGCCGACACACACCTGCCGCAGTGTATACACACACCGTCGGAATTGTACGGCGCGGCAGTATCATCGGACAGTATCAGAACGGCAGACGTTCCCTTTGCAACGCTTCCGTATATATCCCACTGTGCCGTACCCATCATAGGACCGCCGTTTATTATCTTTTTCGGTGTCTTGCGAAGACCGCCGCAGAAGTCGATAAGATCCATATAAGACGCGCCGATCGGTGCAATTACGTTTTTCGGCCTTGCTATACAGTCCCCGTCGACGGTCACTATCCTTTCGATAAGGGGCATTCCCTCAGTCAGCGCACGGTAAACGGAATAACACGTTTCGGCGTTGAAAACGACACAGCCTACATCTGCGGGAAGCTTGCCTGCCGGAACCTCGATGTGCTTCAGGGCGAAGATAAGCTGACGCTCATCCCCCTGAGGATATTTTGTTTTCATAATGCGGATGTTAAACATCGATCCGTTTTTGTCGCCGAGCTCCCTTTCCATTACCGCCGCGGCATCCATTTTGTTGTCTTCAATGGCGATATCGCACGTGCGCAGCCCGAGCGCACGCATAAGGATAACAGCACCGCCGATGATCCCCGACGGATTTTCAAGCATCAGCCTGTGATTGGCGCAAATGTACGGCTCACACTCACAGCAGTTGATTATCATAGTATGTACCTTGCCTGCCGCCGACTGTATTTTTGCATATGTCGGGAATGTCGCACCGCCCATACCCGAAATGCCCGCACGGCGCACGGCTTCAATTATTTCTTCGGGCGTAAGCTCCTTTATCGTTTTTTCAACGGGAACGATGTCGGGGCAAAGAGTGTCTTTAAAATCGTTTTCGATAACGATATTTTCAATAACCCTGTCATCGGGCATTCTTTTTGATATTATCTGCTTGACAGTGCCCGACACGCTTGCGTGCACAGGCACGCCGAGAGCATTTTCCACCTCACCTATGACCTGCCCCTTTGTAACAGCATCTCCGGGCTTTACAACTGCCTTACAGGGAGCGCCGATGTGCTGTGAAAGCGGAATGCTTACAAGTGCAGGCGGTGTCATCCGCACAAGGCGCAGCCCCTTTGTATTTTTATTTTCTTTCGGATGTATTCCTCCGATAAATGTAAAAGCCATATAAATACCGAGCCTTCCATATAATATACCGATTCTATTGTATCACCATATTATAAATAATGTAAGAAATAATATAAAATTATTAAAAAATCTTTTTCATTTTATAAGGGAGGGTACGAAAAGCAACTCGTCGGTCTTCTGTCCCGGTCAGAAGGCGGGAAAACGGGTTCAAACGGACTGAGACCGGCTCATCCCGGAAAAGATCTTCCAAAATGAGCCGGCCCCTTCAAGAATTATTAATTTGTCAGGAATACATACCGTTTGTTTTCATATAGTCATAGAGCATTTTGCCGTGTCCCTGCTCCTCTTTCTGAATGTGATTCAGCATATTTCTCACGTTTTCGTCCTGAAATTCAAAAATGCACGTGTCGTAAAGGTGTGATGCGTGCTTTTCAGTTGCAAGAAGATCGGAGCAGATATACATATCATTCTGCTTTTCGGGTGTGCATCCGCCTGCATACGTTGCCGAAAATGTGGGTGCGGGCTTTGATGACTGTGAGGGTGCGGGGACAGTTCCCGACTCGATCTGTGTCAGGGTGTTGTAATGCTCTCTTTCCACCGTACTCAAAGACGAAAGCAAATTTTTAAGCTGTGCATCCTTGGCACATTCGGCGTGCTTTGCGTATTTGTCGGCACAGAGGTTTTCCTGCTCCTTAAGATCCTTTAAAAGCGATGTTTCTTTTTGTGTAAGCTGCATAGTGTAATCTCCTTTTATTTTTTTATAGTATTTCTGAAAAATCATCAAATTAATCACCGTAATAAAAAATATATCCTTATTTCGTTGACAAAGACGGGAATATGATGTAAAATAAAACGGATAATAAGAATAAAACCGAAAGGATAAAAATAAATGGCAAATTACAGAATACGCCGTATAAACGATGAAATGACAAGAGAGCTTTGCCGTATCATCAGAAACGTAAAGGACCCCAGAGTTTCGGGCTCACTTACTACGGTAACGGGCTGTGACGTATCTCCCGACCTTAAATATGCAAAGGTCTTTTATTCATTTCTCGATGATGTTGAAGGCGAAGAAGCAGAGCTTAAGAGAAAAGAGATCAAAAAAGGACTTGAAAGCGCAAAGGGATTCATTCGCCGTGAGCTTGCGATGACATTAAATCTCCGCATCACACCTGAGCTTACGTTTGTGCCCGACACATCGGTCGAATACGGTGCGAAGATATCGAAAATACTGAAATCAATAAAAGAAGAAGAGAAATAATATGAATTTTGAACTCGGAAAGACCGATGTTGCCGTCATCGGTGCGGGCCACGCGGGCATTGAAGCCGCCCTCGCCGCGGCAAGAATGGGGAACAATGTCATTTTGTTTACGATGAATCTCGATTCTGTCGGAAATATGCCCTGTAATCCGTCAATAGGCGGTACAGGAAAAGGACATCTTGTGTTTGAAATAGATGCCCTCGGCGGTGAAATGGGCAGAGGGGCAGATGTCGTCACGCTTCAGAACAGAATGCTGAACCTCGGAAAAGGGCCTGCTGTTCACTCAAAACGTGTACAAGCCGACAGAATGAAATACCATATGTATATGAAGCACACGCTTGAAAAAACGGAAAACCTCCGCCTTTATCAGGCAGAGGCCGTTGATATTCTGCGTGATGATGACGGTAAGGTGTGCGGAGTTATCACAGCGCTCGGTGCTGTGTTTTACTGCCGTGCGGCGATAATCTGTGCCGGCACTTACCTCGGCGGTAAGGTGATAATCGGTGAAAGTGCCGTTCAGTCGGGTCCCGACGGTATGCTGCCGTCAATGGGGCTTTCCGCGAATCTTGAAAAAATGGGCATCCGCTTAATGAGATTTAAAACGGGCACACCTGCAAGAGTTTTGAAAAGCAGTGTTGACTTGTCGGTTCTTGACGAACAGCACAGCGACTGCAAGCTCCCGTTTTCCGTGCGCACTTCAAAGGAAGAGCTTGCAGCCCGCCCCGAAATTCCGTGCCACATCGTTTACACGAATGACGAAACACACAGAATAATCAAAGAAAATCTCCACCGTTCACCCCTTTACGGCGGTATGATAAAGGGCACAGGACCCAGATACTGTCCGAGTATTGAAGACAAAATAGTGCGCTTTGCCGATAAAGAGCGTCACCAGCTGTTTGTTGAGCCTATGGGCGAAGACACGGAGGAGCTGTACATACAGGGCTTTTCGTCCTCTTTACCTGCGGACGTTCAGCAAGAGATGCTCCACTCCCTTAAAGGCTTTGAAAATGCTGTCATTATGCGCCACGCATATGCAATAGAATATGACTGTATCGACCCGACACAGCTTAAGCATACGCTTGAATTTAAGGAAATACCGGGGCTTTACGGCGCAGGACAGTTCAACGGTACATCAGGCTATGAGGAAGCGGCGGCGCAGGGACTTATTGCGGGAATCAACGCTTCTTTGAAGCTTCAGGGACGTGATGAATTTGTTTTAAGGCGTGACGAAAGCTACATAGGTACGCTTATCGACGATCTTGTTGTTAAAGGTACGAATGAGCCGTACAGAATAATGACCTCACGCTCGGAATACCGTTTGCTTCTCCGTCAGGACAACGCTGATGAGCGTCTGACGCCTTACGGCTATGAAATCGGGCTTATAAGCGAGGAAAGGTACGAAAAATTCAAGGAAAAGCAGGAACGTATCGAGCGTGAGATAGAAAGAGCAAACAAAGCAAATGTGCGCCCGTCGGACAGACTCAATGAGATAACAGACGAAGCAGGTACAGAGCGTATAACGGTGACAGCCAAGCTTGCGGATCTTTTGCGCCGTCCCCAGCTGACATATGAAATGCTGAAGGATGTTGACGTTTCCAGAACGGAAACGGATGAGGACGTCATTTATGAAGCCGAAGTGAAGATAAAATACGAGGGATATATCAAAAAACAGCTTTCCGCCGTCAAAGCGGCACGAAAGCTTGAGGGGGTAAAATTACCTTCCGATATCGACTACAGCAAAATAAAGGGGCTTCGCATAGAAGCGTTCCAGAAGCTTGAAAAAATGAAGCCTGAAACCGTGGGCGAGGCATCGAGAATAAGCGGTGTTTCACCTGCTGATATCTCCGTTTTGCTCATTTATCTCGGCATAAGATAAAATCAATTTTAAAAGGGCAGACTCATTTGAAAATCGTTTCCAAATGAGTCCGCCCTATATGTTTTTTTGATATTCTTTCTGTAGGGGTGTGTAAGCAGACAACCAATGGTAGCACCTACAAATTTTACATTATATATTTCCGAAGGAAATATGCACCCCTTGCCTGCGAGGCAATTCGCAAAGCGAATTGTGGGGGGCGCAGGCGGGGTGCTTACGGCATATCACTCAAAAATACCGATCGTTTTATTTTTATGTTCTTCCGAACCGTCTTTCAACGGATGATTTTGTCATAATGAATGCCACAGGGCGTCCGTGCGGACAATGGGTTATTTCCGGGCACGCCATGAGGCGGTCAACGAGGGCTTCAAGCTCCTCGCGTGAGTTGAGGTCGCCCGCCTTTATTGCCGCCTTGCAGGCTGACTGATAAAGTGCCTTTTCGTATAGCAGGTCACGTGAAAGGGTGGCATTTCCCGTACCTGCGGAAAGCTCACCCAAAATCGTGATAAAAAGATCAACCGCCGCACCTTCTGTAAGATTTGACGGAATTTCCCTCACCGTTGCCATACCTGCGGAAATTTCATATGAAAAGCCTGTTTTTACTATTTCTCCGCGGTATTCCTCGCCTGCGGAGGCTTCCTCGTCTGAAATCGGTATCTCAAGCGGTATCATCAGCATTTGCGAATATCCGGCCTTTATTTTGACACCTAACTTCAGCTCTTCAAAAATTATCCTTTCGTGTGCGGCGTGCTTGTCGATGATATACGCTTCCTCTCCCGCTTCCACAATAAGATATGTATTGAAAATTTCGCCTCTCAGCTTATATTCGCCCTTTTGCTTCGTCGGCTTATATTCGTCTTTGTCCTCACTTTTAACAGGCTCGGGAGTGCTTACAGGCTCAGACGGTTTTATTTCCTCTTTTTTTTCGGGAAGTGTGATCTCGGGTGCTCTCAGCGTGCTTACAAATTTCGGCACATCAAAGTCGGAGGGAACATATTCGTCCTCCTTCGGCATTACAGGCTCAAAATGCGGTACGGTCAGTGCCTTTTTTTCTTCCTTTTCAGGCTCTTTTATTATCTTTATTTCGGGCTTTGTCTCGGCTTTGACCTCGTGCTTTTCAAAAATACCCTCTTGTGATATCTGTCTTTTTTTAAGACTCTCCGCCCGTCCGTCTTCAACGGGTGTAAATCTTATCTGAGGCTTTATGACCTCGTCTATTTTAAGTGTCGGTCTTTGTGTGCTTTTGTCAACAGCCGACTTTACGATGATGTAAACGGCATCGAACACCGCTTTTTCGTTTGAAAACTTTATTTCCGTCTTGGCAGGGTGCACATTCACATCGACAAAACCGGGGTGGATCGTTACATTAAGCACCGCTGCGGGGAATTTTTCAGTCGGAATATATGACTGCACCGCCGCTTCAAGCGCGGCTTGTATACTTCTGTTTTTGACGTATCTGCCGTTGACGAAAAATATCTGCATATTTCTGTTGGGGCGGCAGTTTGACGGTGTTCCGATATATCCCGACACGTCGATACCGTCAGCCTGTCCGTCAATTTCCAAAAGATTATTTGCAAATTCACGGCCGAAAACGGAATAAATTGCATTTTTAAGCTGTCCGTCAGCTGTTGTTCTGAATTTAAGTGTGTTATCAGAAATAAACGACACCGATATTTCAGGGTGCGAAAGTGCTGTTTTTTCGCATATTGCCATAACGGCGGCGGCTTCAGTTGAGTCCTTTTTCAAAAACTTGCGCCTTGCGGGGACGTTTGAAAAAAGCTCCTCAACGATAACGCTCGTACCGTCGGCACAGCCTGTTTCCTCAACTTTTAAGGCTTTTCCGCCCACGCTTTCAAGCACATACCCCATACCGTTCTTTTGCTTGGTTATGATACGAAGGTGCGAAACGGAGGCAATAGCGGCAAGTGCCTCGCCGCGGAATCCGAGCGTTTTTATCATATTCAAATCGTGCTTGGTTTGGATCTTGCTTGTTGCGTGGCGCAATATACACACAGGTAAGTCGTCCTTTGACATACCGCACCCGTCATCGGTCACGCGGATAAGACTGACACCGCCGTTTTTAATTTCAACGGTGATGTTTTTGGCTCCTGCGTCTATTGAGTTTTCAATAAGCTCCTTGACAACGGAGGCAGGGCGCTCCACGACCTCACCTGCGGCGATGAGGTTGGCAACGCTTATATCAAGTACGTTAATAATTCCCATAATTACAGCAAACTTTTCAGCTTTCTTAAAATATCAAATGCATCAACGGGGGTGATTATGTTAAGGTCTACCCCTCTTAATTTCTCTCTTATTTCGTCATTTGCGACACTTTCAACGGAAATGTTGAAGTCCTCTGTTTTTGAGGCTTCTTTTTTTCTTATACGCTCGGGATTTCCCGACTCAATTGCCGAAAGTATCTCCTTTGCGCGTTTTATGACGGGGGAGGGAACACCCGCAAGTTTTGCCACTTCAATTCCGTAGCTTTCATCAGCCGCACCGCGCACGATCTTGCGCAGGAAAATGAGGTCGTCGCCTCTCTTTTTTGCGGCGATGTTATAGTTTACAATGCCCTCGTTTGTGTTTTCAAGCTCTGTCAGCTCGTGATAGTGTGTTGCAAAAAGCGTCTTTGCGCCCAGCTTTTTGCCTGCTGTATATTCAGCGGTCGCGCGTGCGATAGACATACCGTCATAGGTTGACGTGCCTCTGCCTATTTCATCGTATATTATAAGGCTTCGCTTTGTCGCATTTGAAAGGATATACGCAACTTCATTCATTTCAAGCATAAAGGTCGATGTGCCCGAGGCAAGATCGTCGCTTGCGCCGACACGTGTAAATACCTTGTCGCAAATGCCTATTCTTGCCGATCTTGCAGGCACGTATGAGCCTATCTGCGCCATAATAACGATCAGCGCATTTTGCCTCATATATGTCGATTTACCCGCCATATTAGGCCCTGTTATAAGCATCAGACGGTTTAAATTCGTGTCAAGCATTGTGTCATTCGGCACGAATGTGCCCGATGAAAACTGCTCCACCACGGGGTGGCGTCCTTCCTCGATAACTATCATATCGGAAAGATCCACCTCCGGGGCTGTATATCTGTTTTTCACAGCCGTTCTTGCCAGGGATAAATACACATCAAGCTCCGAAAGCTTTGAAGCTGTGTCGCGTATTCTTATGATATTTTGGTTTACAAACTCGCGGATGTTGCAGAAAATATCGTATTCAAGCTTGACTATCTTATCTGATGCACCGAGCACGGAGGCTTCAAACTCCTTCAGCTCCTCGGTTATAAATCTTTCGCAGTTGGCAAGCGTCTGCTTTCTTATGTATCTTTCGGGAACGTCGGCGAGATTCGATTTTGTGACCTCTATATAATAACCGAAAACGCGGTTATAAGCAACACGGAGCGTTTTTATGCCCGTTGCTTCTCTTTCTGTTTCCTCGATCTTGGATATCCAATACTTTCCGTCCTTCATAATGCTTCGGAGCTTGTCTATGCCTGCATCGTATCCGTCGTTGATTATTCCGCCCTCACGCACGGAAAACGGAGGATCCTCAACGATGGCACGGCAGATAACGTCTGTTATATCTCCAAGCTCATCAAGAGTCATATATATTTCGTTAAGCCTTTCGGAAGGAAGCTCTTTTATTATCTCTTTTATTTCGGGTATCTTTTTTGCCGTTTGGGCTATTGCGCGCAGATCCTTGCCCGAAGCCGTGGAATAAACGACTTTTGTGCCGAGTCTTTCCAAGTCCAATACCGACTTAAGACACTCGGAAAGCTCCTCACGTGCGTGAAAATCGTTATAAAACGCTGTTACGGCGTTTTGTCTTTTCATAATGTCGGACACGGAGTAAAGCGGTTCTTCTATCCACTTGCGCAAAAGTCTTGCACCGCCCGATGTTTTTGTATCGTCAAGCACCCACAAAAGCGAACCCTTTTTGCCTCCGCGCATTACCTCGCAAAGCTCAAGAGATCGGCGGGTAGAAATGTCCATCTGCAAATACTGCTCCCCGTCATACAGATTTATTTCGTCTATATATGAAATATCTGTTTTCTGCGTTTCGGCGATATAGGAAAGAAGCGCACCGGAGGACTTCACCGAAAGAGGTGAAACATCGGCAAAATGCACACCTTTAAACTGCTTTTCGCATATTTTGTAACATTCGGAATAGTCAAATCGGTCATCCTCACCGTAATTTGTCATACAGGACAAACGCTTTGAAAAATATTCGTCAAGTGCGGGATATTCGCCTCGTGCGAAATTCACGACCGTTTCACACGGGGAGTATGCGCCCATTTCGTTCATCACGAACTGAACAGGGTCGCCGCCGGACGAGGAAGATGCAAAATATCCCGTTGAAATGTCGGAAAACGACAGCGACACACCGTCCCCGCCTATATAAACGGAAGAAATATAGTTGTTCTTTTTTTCATCAAGCATACCCGACTGGGTAAGGGTGCCCGGGGTGATGATGCGTATTATTTCACGCTTGACGATGCCCTTTGCCGCGGCGGGATCCTCTGTCTGTTCGCAAATGGCGACCTTGTAGCCCTTTGAAACAAGCTTTGAAATGTACCCCTCAACGCTGTGATACGGCACACCGCACATCGGTGCACGCTCAGCTTCGCCGCAGTCGCGGCCTGTGAGTGTAAGCTCAAGCTCACGCGATGCGGTCTTTGCATCTTCAAAGAACATCTCGTAAAAGTCTCCCAGACGGTACATAAGTATCGCATCGGTGCAGGTATTCTTTATTTCAAAATATTGCCGCATCATCGGTGTCATACCGTTTCGCTCCTTAATAATCATTTTTTCATTCACGCCGTGCTCGCACGGCATATCACTCAGCAAAGCCGAATATCACGCGGTGTTTTGAGCAATCACTGTTACGCACTCTCCCTCAGTCAGCCTCGCTGACAGCTCCCTCCCGGAGGGAGCCTTTTACCGTAAGGTCGATGTATTCGCAAACACCTTTAAAATTTGTGTTTATTTGACGGTTGGTAAATCTGATGACTTTTAAATCATACCCTTGGAGGATCTCTGTACGAAATTCATCTTTTTGTTTGCCTTTTTCTGTATAATGTCCCGAACCGTCTATTTCTATCACAAGCTTTGCTTTGTGACAATAAAAATCTGCTATAAAGTTATCTATTGCCTTTTGCCTTTGAAACCTTATCTCGTATTTTGATAAAAAATCGTACCACAAATGATTTTCTTCGGGTGTTGCATTTTTTCGTAATTTTTTTGCAAGAGAGATATTTTTTTTATTATAATTCAAAGACATATTTTACCCAAAACTATTCAATTCACTTCAATTTGCCAAGGCTCCCTCCGAGAGGGAGCTCCGCAAAGCGGTGAGGGAGAATGCGCAACGATGATATTCAGCAAAACAATATCATAGCGCAGGTCCCTGTATATTCCTATATGAGAAAAAATTCTCACATAAGCAAGTTTTCGGCAAAGCCGAATATCACGCAGCGTAGCTGCATATCACGGAAAACGCCTATATGGTGTTTTCCCTTTTATCCGTGGCAGTGCGAACAATCTCCGTCACAGCCGCTTTCAGAACAGGGACGTGTGCCCGTAACGGTGTACATTACCTCACCGTTTACCTGCTCCATAAATTTATCAACCGCTTCTTTTGCCTCGGTAAATTCAACCATTGTGGGTATTTCCATAATTTCCGTATAAAGCTCCTTGAGCTTAAAGCCGAGCTCCTTTACCGTATCGGAGTCCTTGCCGTCTGTTTCAAACGCGTCGGCAAGCTTTTTTGACATATCGTTATATGCGCTTATCTTCTTCAAAAGCTCAACATCCGATTCATACGCAAGTGTTGCGCGGTTGAGTCTTATTACTCTTTCATCTTCTTTTATAGCTTCTCCGAGCTGTCTTGCAAGTTCAAAAATATCCATTATCTTATTTGTCCTTTCCCTTCGATTATATATTTAATGCTTGTAAGCTGACAGGGTCCCATCGGACCTCTGGCATGCATTTTCTGTGTTGAAATGCCTATTTCCGCGCCGAAACCGAATTCTTCTCCGTCTGTAAAGCGTGTAGATGCGTTTACATATACTGCGGCGGAGTCGATATTTTTTGTAAAATAGTCTGCCGCGTCAATATTTTTCGTCATTATTGCCTCGCTGTGATGGGTAGAGTGGCGGTTTATATGCTCAACCGCCTCATTTACATCCGACACGACCTTGACTGACATGATGTAGTCGTTATATTCGGTATAAAAATCCTCATCCGTTGCAGCTTTTATATCCTTAAGTATTGCACACGTTTTTTCGCATCCGCGAAGCTCAACATTGTACTTATCGGCTTCAGCCTTGAAAAGGGGCAGAAATTCACGTGCTATTATCTCATCGCACAAAAGCGTTTCCGCCGCGTTGCAAACGGACGGACGGCTGACCTTTGCGTTTGTGCATACTTTTACAGCCATATCGATATCCGCGCTTTTTTCAACGTAAACGTGGCAGTTGCCCGCGCCTGTTTCAATTACGGGCACAGATGCGTTTTCGCACACCGATTTTATAAGTCCCTTACCGCCTCTGGGAATAAGCACATCGATAAGACCGACAGCGCCCATAAGGGCAATACTTGATGAACGGTCGGGGTCGTCAATAAAGCAGATACAGCCCTCGGGAAGTCCTGCTTTCCTGATGGCATTTCTCATAACGGAGCAGATACAGCGGTTTGAGTTGAATGCTTCCTTACCGCCCCGAAGAACAGCCGTGTTACCCGTTTTGATGCAGATAGCCGCGGCATCGGCTGTAACATTCGGACGTGCCTCGTAAATGATGCCTATCGTGCCGAGAGGTACGTTCATTCTCGTGATCTTGAGTCCGTTGGGACGGATAAATACCTCACCCTCACCAAGCGGATCGGGCAAAGCGATGAGTTTTC
>JAZNEN010000058.1:0-8152 GCA_045588615.1 Eubacteriales bacterium | reverse complement strand
AGGGTTTGCAAAGCCGCCGGGAAGAGCAAATGAGCCCATAAACGGGTGGTTCTTGCGTTTTATAAGAAGTATCTGCTTTTTGTCGCAGTCACCGTCTTTGAATATAGCAATATCCGCTGTAAGGGAAGGGCGCGGATATTTTTCGGCAGAATAATTTTTTAAAAATTCTGCTTCTGATAATATTTTGTTTTGGCTTGAGTTTTCGTTCATTTTGAATATTTCTCCGCTTTTAAATACCGAAAATTTGAAGTTCAGCTCCCCCGACGCACTGAACAGCTTCGCTGTTCAAAATCGCACAGCGATTTTAAAAAGAGGCGGGAAGTGCAGATAACTTTTTAATATGCTGTGTACCGCCTCTTTGTGCGTCTGCCGGCCCATGTACCCTTAAAAGTACACGCATCTGAAGTGAGATCTTATATCAGAAATCAACGTGTGTGCCGTAATAACAACAGCAGAGGAGCTTTTCCATTTCTTCCTGTGATATCTTTCTCGGATTTGAAAGCGTGCACGCATCAAGCAGTGCTTCCTTTGCAATTTCGGGAACACGTTTTAAAAATGCATCTTCGGGCACAAAGCTATTCTCCGACACATCTCCGTTTTCACCGCAGTTTTTAATACAGGTGGGGATGCCAAGCGATGTGTTCATATTTTCAAGATATTCTGTGAGCTTTTTAATTTTTTCATTTTCACTGGCGGCGGTGATACCAAGCGTATCTGCAATTATGCAATAGCGTTTTTTTGCTTTTTCATCTTTGGAGTTGAACTCAATTACTCTCGGCAGGTACATTGCGTTTGCCGATCCGTGTATGATGTGCGAGCCGTAATCTGCAAATGCCGCGCCTGTTTTATGCGCCATAGAGTGAACTATGCCGAGAAGTCCGTTTGTGAAAGCCATACCTGCAAGACACTGTGCGTAGTGTACGGATTCACGCTTTGTACTGTCACCCTCATATGATCCTTTAAGATCGTTTCCTATCATAGCGATGGCAGAAATAGCCAATGGATCCGTAAATGGATTTGCGGCGCTTGACACATATGCTTCAATTGCGTGTGTAAGCGCATCCATTCCCGTGTGTGCGGTAAGCTTTTTAGGCATTGTTTCTGCGATCACAGGATCAACTATTGCAATATCGGGTGTTATTTCGTAATCGGCAATAGGGTATTTTATTCCCTTGTCATAGTCTGTAATTATCGAAAATGCAGTCACTTCTGTTGCTGAGCCTGATGTTGATGATACAGCACAGAACTTAGCTTTTGTGCGAAGCTTGGGAAGTCCGAAAACCTTTTTCATATCATCGAAGGATATATCGGGATACTCGTATTTTATCCACATAGCTTTTGCGGCATCAATCGGTGAGCCGCCTCCGATTGCAACTATCCAGTCGGGCTTGAAGCGCATCATCGCATCAGCGCCCTTCATTACAGTAGTAACTGACGGATCGGGCTCTATTCCGTCGAATATTTGAACTTCAAAGCCTGCGTTTTTTAAATACTCAACTGCTTTGTCGAGAAAGCCGAATTTTTTCATCGATGAGCCGCCCGTGCATATCATAGCACGACAGCCCTTAAGATTTTCAAGCTCTTTTAAAGAATCGCGTCCAAAATAAATATCTCTCGGTATTGTAAAGCGTGGCATAATTATCTCCTTAATTTGTATTTTAAGAAGATTATTACCGAAAATTGATTATTTAATACGCTTATTTGTTATCCGGTGTATATTCAAGATATACTTCGCCGTCAAGTGTTTTCCATAAAAATGTTTTTCCGTCAAATGTCATATAACTGTTTTGGGAATTTTCTTTCGGAATGGAAACAGATCCCGGATTGATATACGTGTGTGTATCGAATTTTTCACAAATGGGGATGTGAGTATGTCCGTGAAGCAGAATATCGTTTTTTGTAATGGGCGGAAGCTTACCGTTGTTGTATACATGTCCGTGTGTTGCGTATATAAGTCCCTTTTCCATCGGAATTACAGCATAGTCTGCCAAAACAGGGAAGGAAAGAACCATCTGGTCAACCTCCGTGTCGCAGTTTCCTCTGACACAAAATATTTCTTCTTTCATTCCGTTGAGCATTTCAATGACTTCTTTCGGAGCGTATTCCATCGGCAGATCGTTTCTCGGCCCGTGATAAAGAATGTCGCCCAAAAGCAGCATTCTGTCACATTCCTCTTTTTTATATGCTTCAATAAGTTTTTTGCAGTAAAAAGCCGAACCGTGTATATCAGATGCTATCATAAGCTTCATAATTATTTTCCTCCGTTTTTCATCAAGCACTCAAATAAAGCCGTACAACCGTTAAAAATATCTTCATAAGCTATGTCAAAGCGTCTTGTATACCACGGATCGCTGACATCTCCGCCTTGTGATGTATAATCCATAAGCTTGTGTATCTTACCGTCAGGATCTCCGTTTAAAATCGACGCCATATTTCTTATGTTCATACTGTCCATACCGATGAAAAGATCGTAATTATCATAGTCCGATGATTTGAGCTTTACGGCATATTTGCCCGAGCAGTCTATTCCGTGACGCTTCATTTCCTCCCTTGACGGGGAATATACGGGATTTCCAAGCTCCTCGGATGATGTTGCGGACGATGCTATAACAAAGTCCTTTTCCATATCGTTTTTCTTAACTATATCACGGAAAACAAATTCAGCCGTGGGTGAACGGCAAATGTTTCCGTAGCAAACAAACATAACTTTTATCATAAATATCAAATCCTTCTGTTATTATATACTATATTATACATAGAAAAATAAAAAAATCAATAGCGAATGTGAATATTTTTATTAAGCTATTGACAAATGAAAATAAATGTGGTATACTAATCGAAGTAAAGTAAAGAACGGAGGTGCTGAAAAACAGCACCTCTGAACTTTTTATAGCGGCATGTGCCGCGGTGAGGAGAATATGAAAAGTAAAAAAAGTATTATTCAGACTGTGACCGAATTTGCTTCCCCTCTTGCTGAAGAGCTTGGATATATCATCTGGGATATTGAATATGTTAAAGAGGGCGGCAAGATGATTTTGCGCTTCACGATCGACAAAGAAGGCGGTGTCGGAATTGAAGACTGTGAAAAATTCCACCGTGCTATCGATATTCTCATCGAAGAAGCGGATCCTATTGAAGATGCGTATACGCTTGAGGTGTCATCTCCCGGTATTGAAAGAGAGCTTAAATACAATTGGCACTTTAATGCGGCAATAGGTCAGACCGTTCAGATAAAGCTGTATAAGCCGCTTGACGGACAAAAGACATTTGTCGGTGAGCTTTTGAGCTATGATGAAAACGTAACTTTGAACTGTTCGGGAAACAATATCGTGATTCCTGCAGTTGAAGTGGCAAAGGCAAATATCTATTTCGATTTTACCAATATATAAATTTACTGATAAGTATCAAGGAGGATAACGGAAAAAAATGGCGAAGGCAAAGGAAAATGCGGCGCTGTTCGATGCGCTTGACGATCTTCAGAGAGAAAGAGGAATACCGAAGGACTATATGCTTGAACGCTTGTCTGCGGCTCTTGTCAGCGCATACAAGAAGGCATATTCAAACAGCACAAACGTAAAGGTTGTGCTTGATCCCGAAACAAAGGAATGCAGACTTTTCAGAGTTCTTACAGTTGTTGACGAGGTTACAGACGAAAATTGCGAAATTTCTCTTGAAGATGCAAAGAAAATGAGCAAAAGACATAGACTCGGTACAGTAATTGAGCTTGAAATAAAGACAAAAGAATTCAGCAGAACGAGTGCGCAGATCGCAAAGCAGGTAATTATTCAGGGTATCAGAGAAGCCGAAAGAGGCATGCTGATAAAAGAATATGAAAATAAGAAGGAAGAAATAATGACAGCCACTGTCGTTGCAACAGATCTTGCATCAGGCGCTGTTATAGTGAACACAGGCACAAGCGAGGTTGCACTTACAAAGGGCGAACAGATCCCCGGTGAAACATTTAAAGTCGGCGATCATGTAAAGGTTTTTGTAACGGAAGTAAATCACGATCCCAAGCCCGAAGAGGGAGCAGAAGAAAAGAAGCCCTCACGCGGCAGAATCGTTACTATTTCCCGTGTGCATCCCGGACTTGTTAAGCGTTTGTTTGAGCTTGAAGTTCCCGAAATTGCCGACGGTACGGTAATCATCAAGAACATCAGCCGTGAAGCGGGCTCAAGAACAAAGATGTCCGTTTACTCACGCAACGAAAGCGTTGATCCTATCGGTGCTTGTATCGGTAACAGAGGTGCAAGAATTGCAGGTATTGTTGATGAGCTTAAAGGTGAAAAGATCGATATTATCAAATTCAGCGAATCTGCTGAGGAATATATTTCCGCAGCACTTTCTCCTGCAACTGTAAAGGGAATTTATATTGATGAAGAAAAGACTGCAAGAGTAACCGTTGCTCCCGATCAGCTTTCACTTGCTATCGGTAAGGAAGGACAGAACGCACGTCTCGCCGCAAGACTTACAGGCTTCAAAATAGATATTAAACCCGAGTAATATGAAAACACCTAAAAAAATTCCCCAAAGAAAATGTATGGGCTGTATGGAAAGCCGAAATAAAAATGAGCTTATAAGGGTAGTACGTTCACCCGAGGGCGAAATATCACTTGATCTTAAAGGCAAAAAGTCAGGCAGAGGGGCTTATATATGTCACAATCTTTCTTGCCTCAAGAAGGCAAGAAAGGGTAAAAGGATAGAAAGAGCCCTCGATCGTGTGATATCTGACGAAATATATTCAGCTCTTGAAGCTCAGCTTGCGGGAAACTGTGACAAAGGGGAAGAAAAATGAGTAAAGACACCTCAAAAGAGGCTGTAAAAAAGCTGACGGCTTATGTCGGCTTTGCAAAAAAGTCCGGACGTATAACAGTAGGCTGTGCGCTTACCGTTGACGGTATAAGAAACGGCGGAAGAAAAACACCGCTTGTTGCCGTTTGCGCCTCGGATGCATCAAAAAACACAAAAAGCAGAATAGAAAACAGCTGTAAATATTATGAAGTTCCGCTTGTAAACGCACCTGTGACGTGTGAACAGCTCGGAAATATAGTCGGCAAGGGAACTTCTGTTTCCGTTGTCGGAATAACAGATATGCAGCTTTCAAATGCAATTTTGAATTATTTTAACCAAGAATAACATTTTAACCGTAATGAAAGGAAAAGCGTGCGATCCGTAACGCAGGCTTTAAAGGTCATTGTATGATAGCAAATCAAAAATACAGAATCAGTGCACTTGCAAAAGATCTTAATATGAAAAGCACCGATATCATCAATCTTCTGAAGGAAAACGGTTTCGATGGCAGAACCCATATGACCGTCTTGGAACCTGATGAATTTGCGGTGATAGTAGAACTTCTTACAAGACAAAATCAGATAACAAATCTTTCCGCATATCTTGCCGGTCAGGCTGACGTGGCTGAGGCTGACCGTCCCAAGAAAGCTCCCAAGGCTGAAAAGAAAGCGGAAACACCTAAAGAAGAACCCAAGGCTGAACCCAAGAAGGAAGAAAAGCCTGCTCCTGCAGTCAAGGAAGAAAAGCCCGCACCTGCAAAGAGTGAGCCTAAAAAAGAAGAAAAGAAGATCGAAAAGCCTGTAGAGAAAAAAGAAGAAAAGGCACCAACTCAGGCAAAAAAGCCCGAAAAGATGCCCGCAAAGCCCGAAAAGGCACCCTTCAAGAAGGAAGAAAAGCCTGCTGAAAAGCAGAATAAAAATCAGCCCGTAAATAATAACAATAATGCACAGCAGAAACAACCCCGTATGTCACAGCTTGACAAGTTCCAGAACAGACCCGCACAGCCCCAGCAGAATAAGCCTGCGGAAAAGAAAAAGCCGCAGACACCTACACCGGATAAAAGAGCAGGCGTTATCCGTTCATCCGGTACAGGTGAGGGTACACATACATCAAATTCAAATGTAAAGACCGGAACAAGAGTAATTGATACAAGAACAGTAACGGTCGATCTTGACAAGTATGATGAAAGACTTGAAAACTTCGTTTCCGATTCAAAGGGAAGCTACGGCGACGCTCACAATCAGAAGCAGAAGTTCAAGAAAAACAAGCAGAACGACAAGAGCTCAAAGAACCGTGAAAAAGAAAAGTTTGCAATGGAAAAGCTTCGCCGTGAGCAGTTTGAAAAAGCAAAGAAACAGCCGCTTCATATCACAGTTCCCGATGAAATAGTCGTTTCCGATCTTGCACAAAGACTTAAAGCAACATCCGCAGACGTTATCAAGAAGCTCATCGGTATGGGCGCTATGGTTACCGTAAACGATGTTATCGACTTTGACACGGCATATCTCGTAGCAGAGGAAATGGGTGCTGTAGTTACAAAGGAAGTTGTTGTAACGATAGAAGAAAGACTGTTTACAGATACAGAGGATAAAGAAGAAGATCTCGTTGAAAGACCTCCCGTTGTATGCGTAATGGGTCACGTTGACCACGGTAAAACATCTCTTCTTGACAAGATCAGAAATACACACGTCACAAGCGGAGAAGCAGGCGGTATCACACAGCATATCGGTGCTTACAGAGTTTCCATAAACGGTAAAGATATAACATTCCTTGATACTCCCGGACACGAAGCGTTTACAGCTATGCGTGCAAGAGGTGCAAAATCAACGGATATTGCAATTCTTGTTGTTGCGGCTGATGACGGTATCATGCCCCAGACAATAGAAGCTATAAATCACGCAAAGGCGGCTGATATTTCAGTCATCGTTGCGATAAACAAAATGGATAAACCCCACGCAAATCCCGATGCTGTAAAGCAGGAGCTTACAAAGTATGACCTTATGCCCGAGGAATGGGGCGGTGATACTATCGTTGTACCCGTTTCAGCGCTTACAGGCTACGGTATTGATAGCCTGCTTGAAATGGTGCTTCTTGTTACCGAAATGAAAGAGCTTAAGGCAAACCCTGAACGTCACGCAAAGGGCGTTATCATTGAGTCAAGACTTGACAAGGGCAGAGGCCCCGTGGCAACAGTCCTCGTTCAGAACGGTACGCTTCACAGCGGTGACGTTGTTATCGCAGGTACTTGTGTCGGCCGTGTCCGTGCTATGACAGATTCACTCGGCAAAAACGTAAAGGTTGCAGGCCCGTCCGTTCCTGTTGAAATTACAGGTCTTTCCGCTGTTCCTACGGCAGGTGATGAATTCAATGCTGTTGAAGACGAAAGAATGGCAAGAGAACTCGCCGAACAGCGTAAGGAAAAGGAAAAGGAACAGGAATTCAAGGCGAAATCCCGCGGATCGCTTGAAGAAATGTTTGCCAATATCAGTGACGATGTCAAGCATCTCAATGTTATCATCAAGGCTGATGTTGCAGGCTCTGCCGAGGCGGTTTCGGCATCGCTCCTCAAGCTTACAAATGACGAAGTCAAGGTCAATGTTATCCACTCTGCCGCAGGCGGTATAAGAGAGGGTGACGTTATGCTTGCGGCGGCATCAAATGCCATCATCATCGGCTTTAACGTGCGCCCCGATAAGGCGGCAATGGATTCTGCTGAGCGTGAGGGCGTTGACATAAGAACATACAGAATCATCTATGAATGTATCGAGGAGATAACAGCGGCTATGAAGGGTATGCTTGCTCCCACATTCAAGGAAGTCGTTCTCGGTCACGCTGAAGTACGTCAGACCATCCACGTTCCCAACGTCGGCACTATTGCAGGTTCTTATGTTCAGGACGGTAAGATCACACGTGCATCGCTCATCCGTGTTGTACGTGACGGTGTCATCATATTTGAGGATAAGATCTCATCACTCCGCCGTTTCAAGGATGACGTGCGTGAGGTCGCAACAGGTTACGAATGCGGTGTCGGACTTGATAAGTTCAACGATATCCGCGTAGGCGATATCCTCGAAGCATATATAATGGAAGAAGTTAAAAGATAAAATCCCATAATTACGGTTAAAAATTGCCCGAAGCTTCATACGGAGGAAGCTTCGGGCGTTCGTTTTTTATTTGTGCCGTAGTACCTTGTTTCACCTAAATCTTTACAATAACGGCGCCATGCCTGCACCCCCACAGCACGCAAAGCGTGCTGCCTGCAGGCGAATGGCGCAGATTTCCTTCGGAAATTTATCCTCCAAAAATAATAAATACTCTCGTATAAGATTTTTATCTTACACGAAAGTATTTATTGTTATTT
>JAZNEN010000057.1:0-1603 GCA_045588615.1 Eubacteriales bacterium | reverse complement strand
TACTATGTATATGGCTTGTGTGTCTCCCGAGGACGGTTCGATTTTCCCTGGCACTAACAACTGCATGATGTGTAAAAGAATGATAATCAACGCAGGCATCGAAACGGTCATAATACGCGATACCGCCGAGGAATACAGAGTCATTACGGTAAGTGATTGGCTTGAAAATGATGATTCTCTTACGGGAGAATTCGGATATTGATACAGATCGAAGGGATTCAAAAACATATGAAAATCATGTTAAAAAAGGCCTTGTCGCTTTTGTTGACAGCTGTAATGCTTTTAAGTTTGCTGTCACTTGCTTCGTGCGGCACAAAACTTGTGTATAGAGACGGAGCGTTTTATTGCTCAAAGAACAAGGTTACATATAAGGAAGTGAATTATCAATACCTTCCCGTCAGCATCAGCAAAGAGGTCTATGCCGAGCTGAATGAAAACGGCACTAAGACCGATCTTTTCACCCTTGAAAACGTCCCGCCCGAAAAATGGCTTACGACGAAGGACGGACGGCTTTTTTGCGCGGAAGATGTTAAAGTTCCCACGCTTTCTGAGATGGAGATAGATTCTGTCCTTATTTGTAATGAGGGAAGCAATATAACTGTTTCGCTGGCCGAGATAAAGTCGGAGGAGTCCGTGAACATTGTGCTTGGCAATATAATAAACGGATCTGAGCTTGAATATCCTGTTGTGGGAGAAGCTGACGAAATTCTTGTGCTTCGGATGGCTTCGAAAAAATATCCGTGGCTTTACTATAGCGTTTCATACGTGGAATTTGTAGAGGATGTGCGCGTTGTTGATCATGTTGAGGATATGAACACTTATATCTACAGAGAAGTCGACGAAAGCGTAGAGGTAACGACTGTATTTGAATATGAGTGCTGGTATATTGCCGACGATGATGAAGAGCTGGAGCTTTTGATAGATGTTGCTAAAAATGCGGAGATCGAATACGGAACAGTTACAAAGCCCGACGGTAATGACGGAACACTTGAATACGTGGGGCTGTACTTCAAAGAGTGTAATACATTTGAAGAGTGCGTCGAAACGCTCATAGATAATTATAATGGGACTCTCAGCGCAAATCAGCTTCACACACTATTGGATTATCCTGATATAGAGGAAAAGATTAACGTGGTTGAATACAATTACGGCAAATACCTTATTTATGACAGAGCTATGGGCAAATGCGTAAAAGCAGATGTCTTACTGCATGAATACAAAGATCATATAAGAAATGACTGAGGAATATATTGTCAGACCGGTTACGGAGGCAGACATTGATAAAATAGCGGAACTTGAAGAACTTTGCTTTTCCACACCTATGCCAAAGGAAAATCTCCGCAGCTTTTTGCTCGGGAAAACAGGTATCGCTTTTGTATGTTTTGATACAAAATCAGAGAACATTTGCGCTTATGGCGGGGAGCTTTGCATATTTGATGAGGCTCAAGTGCTTAACGTTGCTGTTCACCCCGAATATAGGGGAAGGGGGCTCGGCAGGCGCATTACCGAAACACTTATCAATGCCGCGCGTAACAATGGCGTTGCTTATCTTACGCTTGAAGTCAGAAATTCAAATACGGTAGCAAGACGTTTGTATGAAGGT
>JAZNEN010000056.1:0-4567 GCA_045588615.1 Eubacteriales bacterium | reverse complement strand
TGGAGCTTGAATTCTTCTGTAAGCCCGGCGAAGATCTTCAGTGGTTTGTATATTGGAAGGACTTCTGCGGTCAGTGGCTGAAGTCACTCGGACTCAAGGAAGAAAACACACGTATGCGTGACCACGCAAAAGAAGAGCTTTCGCACTACTCCAACGCAACAACAGACATTGAGTTCTTGTTCCCGTTTGGTTGGGGTGAGCTTTGGGGTATTGCCGACAGAACAAACTTTGACTTGACACAGCACCAGAACTGCTCGGGTCAGAGCATGGAATATTTCGATCCCGAAACAAACGAGCATTATATTCCTTATGTTGTTGAACCGTCCCTCGGTGCTGACAGAGTAACGCTTGCGTTCCTTTGCGATGCTTACGATGAGGAACAAATCGCTGAAAATGACACACGTGTTGTTTTGAGACTCCACCCTGCACTCGCTCCCTTCAAGGCTGCGGTTCTTCCCCTTTCAAAGAAGCTTTCGGCAGAAGCCGCTGAAATTTATGCACAGCTTGCTGAAGAATTCCCTGTTGACTTTGACGACGCAGGTTCTATCGGTAAGCGTTACCGCAGAGAGGACGAGATCGGTACTCCCTTCTGCATTACATATGACTTTGAATCAAAGGAAGACGGCTGTGTAACGGTAAGAGACCGTGACACAATGCAGCAGATTCGTCTGCCTATTTCCGAGCTTAAGTCATACATTGCAGAAAAGCTCAAATTCTGATTTAATCAAAAAACAAAGGGCGGCTCATTCAAGAAAATAACTCCCAAAATGAGTCGCCCCATGTGCTTTTTGAATATTTATTATGTAGGGGGGGTGCACACTCCCGCTTTTTTATATTTATATATTTTGAGGCGGACGACCGATGGCCGTCTCTACAATGCGACCTATATTTTCCTTAAATGAGCCGGCCTGTTAATGTTAATTGTCATTTAAAACGAGATTAACAGCGCAGTACCTTTTCACTTAAAAGTTCACAAAATAGATTTCCGTAGGAAATCTGCGCTCTACCGCCCGTGGCAGGCAGGGGCGCAAGAAAATGCCAAACACAATATTAATAAAAAGAACTTAAATGTAACTTTTAAGTGAAACAAATCAGTATGGGTTGCCGCCTCGACAACCCATATAAAAACGCATTTTATTCTGTAAAAAACGCAGGTGAAGGGATAAGCGTTCCCTCGTTTTTGTCACACTTTTCGTAATTGACCTCTTTGAGTTTGATGTCACGTTCAAACACGATAAGGCATGATATCGGTCTTTCTTCAAAATCGACATCGTCGATGAAATACGTATCCAGGTAAACATAATCGTTTATATATACCTTTTCCATACCGTTTTCGTCGCTCTCGTAAAGAATATTTCCGCCGTCAGCCGTTGTTTCGTGGGCAATAATTGTGCCGTCCTCATCAACGATTGCGGAATTATCCTCATTGAAATCTACAAGCTCATACTTTTCAAGGTCAACACCGTCAAATACAAGATATCTGAAATAGTATCTGTTCGTTTCGCTTGCGGTATAATTGTAGGTAGAAATTCTCGTTCCGTCCTCAAAATTGAGTGTGTATAAAAACGGCTCGCCGTCGATATCACCGGTGATGTTGTATTCATCCTTCAAGTCATCCATTATGCTTTTGTTGTATCTTACCGTAACCAAAAGCTGTTGGGCTGTGGGAATATACATAACATCGAATATTGAAATATTATAGCCGTAGCGCTCGAATGTAAGGTCATTTTCACTCGTTGTTATCTTCTTGTATTCGTCAATAAATATATGCTGTTTTTGGGTGTACACCTTAAAAGCATCGCCGTACTGCGCCTTTGCATCAAGTGCTTTTTGTGTCCAGATTATTTTTGTATCAGGCTCACTCGTGCAAAATCTCAGAATAAAAAACGCGTATATAAATATTATAAGACCTATAAACAGGGCCTTGAGAACCGTTTTTATTACTATCCACGTTTTGGACGGTTCAAACCCCGGCTCATATTCTCTTTCTTCCAAAACCGTAACCTGCCTTTCGTTTAATTAACCACATTAATTCTACACTTCGGGACCGCTTTATTCAAGCGGGAAATATTAAAAAATATGAAAAACAATAGCTCACTCAAAAAGAAAAGAATGTTAAGAAGGATCAAGCTGATAACCATCGGCACATTTATAACCATTGCCGTTCTCGGTCTGCTTTTCTGGATATTTGTTGCCCTCGGCATGCACCTCGGTAATATTGCATCAACTATCTGACGCTTCTGTCTCCCACGGCAATTCTACAACTGTCATTTCGTGATTTGTTGCTTTTATAAACTTCCCGAATACATCCTCCGTTTTAATGCGGAGGCTCGTTGTGCTGACACAAGGGTGACAGCCAATGTATTCACCGTTTAAAATGTCCTTGTCAACTATCAGCCTTACATGCTTGTCAGTGTCATTCATAAGACCTAAAACGCTGACCGCACCGGGACGTATCTTCAAATATTCCCACATTTTTTCCTCGCTTGCAAACGAAAGCCTTGCAACACCCAACTGTGATGAGAGATTTTTCGTTTTGAAGGGCTTATCCCCCGGTGTCATAAGAAGATAAAAATCTGTCATCTGTCTGTTGCACAGGAAAAGATTTTTACATATTTCAGCACCGAGTGCCTCATCTATCGCACGGCACAGCTCCATATTGTCAGCGGGAGCGTGATCTATTCTGTCGAATTCTATGCCAAGCTCATCAAGCATATCATAGCAGTTCATCTCATATATGAAACGCATTTCCTTTGTAATGGGTCTGCCGTGTCTTACAATAAGCTCATCCATTTTATTATCCTCTTTTTGTATTGCATTTTCCTGCAATACTTTTTTTTCACGTTTTTTAATAACCTTTGCAGGATTTCCAACCGCGACGGAATAAGGCGGTATCGGCTTTACAACGACCGAGCCTGCGCCGACAACAGAGCCCTCACCGATATCTGCCGAATACATAACACAAACACCCATACCGATATAGCAGTCACGTCCGATGCTTACACGTCTTGTGTGCCCGTCCTGAACTGCTATTATTTGATCCGGATCATCAAAAATATGTGAATACGGTGTTATCGTTATATTCTGCGCAAGCAGTGAATCGTCGCCTATTTCAAGCCCCACGTGGCCGAAAAGCGTTGTACCTGTGCCGATATACACGTTTTTGCCGATGTGTATATATCCCTCTTCCGCACGTTCTGTATCAAGGTAAACCCTTTCGCAAATCGTAACATTCTCGTCAATTTTTATTCCGCCGGTACCTCTGCAGATGATCGTAACATCGTCAGATATTGTTACATTATCGCCGATCTCGATATATTCGGGGTTTACTATTTTCACGCCTTTGCCTATTTTCAAGCCCTTTCCCGCTTTTTTGAGCTTATTAGAATAGTACTCACACCTTTTCAGATGTGAGTACTGTGAATTATCATTCATAATAAGCGTCAGAGCGAGGCTTTCAAGTGCTTCGCCGTCTGCATCGGGAAAGAGATCCTGCAAGGATATCTCTTTATTCTTCATCCTTCTTTTCTTCCTTTTTATCTCCGCCCTGAGTAAATGCGGCACTTACGTAACCGTCATCGCTGTTGAAATCTTTTTCAAACAGCTCTCTCATTCTTACGTATACTTCGTCAGGAATTTCGGGTGTGCCCTTTGAGAATGAGGGGATAAGCATATCGCCTGCAACTGCGGGGATAGTACATGTTGTATCGTTTCTGTACTGCTCTCTTACAGCCTTGTCACGCATATTGGGGATCTCAAGCGTTACACCGCCCTTAAGCACGGAACGGTAAGCGAAAAGACCTGTGATACCCATGTCAAGTGCTTCGTAAACGTCGATAATATCGGCATTTTCGTTTCCTCTGATCTTCTCAACGAAGTTATACATTGAGTAGTAGTCAGAACCGCCGTGACCGAATGAAGCGTCTGCTGTGGGGAATTCTGTTTCGGGCTTGTAGCTGAGCACGTTTTCGGGGCCGTATTCGCCGTCATACTTATCAGCGTTTACATAAATGTGTGTCTGGCCGCCGTTATATGCGTCCTCTCTTGCAGTTTCCATTCTGCCCATTGAGCCGTATACTGTGTACCATACGGAGTTCTTGTAAAGGTCTCCATGGATACTCTTTGCAATACCGCCGTTTTCAAACGTTACCATCTCAATACCGAACTGACCTGCCTTGTTACCTGTACGGCGGCGGCGTTCTGTCATTGTGCCTTCAAATCCGACAACGGAAACAGGGCGAAGACCTGTGATGTGGATGATCGGACCGAGTGAGTGTGTGCAATAGAAGTTTGCGTGCATAAGGTTTCTCCAGTGATTGGGATCACCGTAAGAGATACTGGGCCAGATAGATTCGCAGTTGTGGATGTATTCACCCTCACCGTATTCAAACTTACCGAGATTGCCCTCCTTATACTGAATTCTCATTTCACGGGGAGCGGGCATATATCAGTAGTTTTCGGCATAGGCGTAAATCTTACCCGTTTCTTCAACTGCTTCAATAAGCTCTACAGCCTCCTTAAGGTGCTGACAGGGTAAAACCTCACTCAGCACGTGCTTACCTGCCTT
>JAZNEN010000055.1:0-19520 GCA_045588615.1 Eubacteriales bacterium | reverse complement strand
TAAACTTCAGAAGAACGAAGGTTTGGTTCGCTGTTATTCCCAACGAGGCTAAGGTTTCGTATAAATATTACCTCGTAAACAGCAGCGGTCAGCCTATAGATGGAAACGGCAATGTGGTCGGTCTTGCTGATGCTTATGTTTTGGAGGGCGATGAATTTAACGGCTCTAAGACCTTTAAAATAGGCGAAAGCGCTGTAATCGACAGCGAAAGCGTAGCGCTTCCTTCTAAATATGCCCTTTACGACCCTGCGGCTGAATATACTGTAAAGCCGAGTGTTGAAGGCACAAATAAGGGTTATTGGCAGATTCAGAAAACAAGCGGAAAGACAGAAACAACATATGTTACATCCGCAGGTACACATGCACCCACAACGGATGATCTTACCGATGATGCAAATGTAAACTACAGAGATACAACAGTATGGTTTGCGGTTTATCAGCAGATGGCATCTCTGGAATATAAGTATTATCTTGTAAATGAAGCAGGACAGCCTATCGACGCTGCCGGAAATGTGCTTTCAAGCTATAAGGATGCTTTCATCAACGGCTTAGGCGGAACAAAGGACTTCTACGTAAATCAGTATGAACATGTTGATGTTGAAGACGATGCAAATGTTAAAAACAGCAACAGATACGATATTTTTGACAGCGCCGCATATTATACCGTATATGCAAGCGGCGAAGCGGAAAATAGGGGTAGCTGGTCAATAACATCAAATGCGACTCCCTTGACCACTTATGTAGAGTCAGGCAGTCTTTCGACAACAAGCAACACCGAAAATAATGAAAACGCCAACTACAGAAATACAACTGTATGGTTTGCACTTAAGCTTAAGCCTGCTACAGTTGTTTACAAGTACTATCTTGTAAACGAAAACGGTGATCCCATTGATACTAAGGGTAATGTTATCTCTGATTTCAAGGAGGCACAGATAACAGGACTCGGCGGTAGTTACGTATTCAGCGTTGACAACAGCTATACGATCCCCGTCGGCACTCCTTCATCCAAGTACACTGTTTTCGATCCCGCTGCTGAATACACAGTATTCGCAAACGGTGATGATGCAAACAAGGGTTATTGGACAATAGAATCGGGCAATGACAAGAAAACAACGTACGCTGTTTCGGGTTCCGTTGAAACAACGGAAGATACAACGGACGGTGCAAACTACAGAAATACAGAGGTATGGTTCGCACTTGTTCTTCCCAAGGCAAAGGTAACTTATAAGTACTATCTCGTAAATGATGAAGGTACACCTATCAATGCTAAAGGTGAAGTACTTTCCAACTTCAAGGATGCACAGATAGCAGATCTTGGTGCTTCCAAGGAGTTCTATGTAGGCAACTCAGTTATCGTCAAGGTAACTGACGAAGCTGATATTCCCACAGCTAAGTACACTATCTATGACGATAAAGCAGATTATACAGTATTTGCAGGACTTGATTCAACCTCTACAGGTAGCTGGAGCATAGGACTTAACAGCGAATTAACTAAGACAACTTATGTTGAATCTGCAGGTAAACATAATCCTACATTAGGCAACACAACTAACAACGCAAATGCAAACTACAGAGATACAACAGTATGGTTTGCGCTCGTTCTCAACGAAGCAAAGGTAACATACAAGTATTATCTTGTAAACATCAACGGCGAGCCCATAAATACAAGCGGTGCTGTTTTGGATGACATTGAAGCTGCTGCGATCGCAGGTCTCGGCGGTTCAAAGGAATTCTATGTTGATTCTTCTTCCACGGTTGATGTTACAGACGGTAACGTTCCTTCCAAGTATGAAATTTTCGATCCTCTTGCAAAGTACACAGTAACGGCAAGCAGTGAAGCGAAGAATAAGGGTAATTGGAAGATAGACTTCGACAAAGACAAAAAGAAGACAACATACGTTGTTTCAGGTTCTTTTGAAACAACAGAAGACACAGAAGATGCTGCAAACTACAGGGATACAACAGTATGGTTTGCGCTCATTCCGAAGAATCCCGTTGCTGATGACACAGTCGTTATCGACTACGGTATTCCCGTTGACGTTGATGTTCTTGCAAACGACAGCGGAAGCACATTGTTGGGTTACACAGCTGGTGAGATCGAAAATCCTTCACTTTACAGCCTTTTCCCGACAAGTCAGATGACCGGTTTTAAAGATAAGACAGTAGCACTTGACGGTGAATTCGGTACATTTACAATAACAGTAAATAGTGAGATCCGCTATGAGCTTGCAGAAATGCAGATGACGTCCTTCGACAGAATCACATACGGTGCAAATTACAACGGTGATGATTATGTCAAGGGTAACTACTACGCACATCTCACAGTTATCCCCGCAACACTCATCTACTATGAAGACGATTTTGTATCTTTCACAGTACATGATTATAATACAGGTTCTGTGAAGGCTGAAAGCTGGACACAGGTTGGAGCTGAAAACGATGGTACCCAGAGAGATGACAGAGTAGGCGAAACACTTGCAAACGTATACGGACATGATGCGGCATACGCTGATTCTTCCACATTCTCATTAGGCTCTGCGCAGAAAGTACATATTGAAAGAACTGATGTGTATGACGCAGAAGGCGTGATCGAATCTTCATCCGGCGAATATGCAAAGGCAACATTCACATTCGCAGGTACAGGATTTGATATTGTAAGCTATACAACGAACAAGACAGGTACGATAGTAGTTCAGGTATTCCCGTATGAATCTCTTGATGCGGCAGAAGCTTCTTCCAAAGCTCTCAAGAGCATAATGGTAGATACATACTACGGCTACAAGTACATGGAAGTTCCTAAGCTTGATAATACGGGTAAGCAGATAATCTTAGACGGTGAACCCCAATACGAATACAGATGGGTACCTGCGGCAGACGGCGAAGAAGCAGGACTTTATCAGGTTCCCGTTATGAAGGTAAAAGACCTTGATTACGGTAAGTATAAAGTTGTTATCACAGCTTCTTATAGCTGGATCTTTGATCACGGCCAGTACGGCGAAAAGCCGCCCAGAGACGTGATAAGTGAAACAAGAACAGGAGCATATGATTTCTATCTTGATGCTATCAGAATTTACAATCCTGCAAATGCAGAAGACGATGGCTACAGCTTTATTAAGAATGCGTATATTACAGACGGCGAATATATGCCCGAATACAAGGAACTCAGAAATATCCTTATTAACGATGTTAAGGGATTTGCTGTTTCCGGTTCCAATGTTGAAGGTGCTGTATTTATTGACAACGCAGCTGACAGCGAAAAGCAGACATATACAATAAGCGAATACAAGAGTTACGGACCTAACAACGAGCTTTATCTCGGAAAGGGCCAGGCAGTTGCATTTACAGTCAATACAAAAGGCTGCGACTCTGTACATATCGCCGCAAAGATGGCTAATGGTGCAGGCAAGCTTATGATTAAAAACGTTAAATACAACTTGCAGCTTGAATTGCCTATAGATCTTGAAACAGCAACGGATATGTACTACGATCTCAGCAGTGTTCTTGTGGAAAATGCTAAAGATAATATCATCGTTCTTCAGAATGTAGAAGGAGACGGTATTATCTCAATCACAAACCTTAAGTTTACAAAACCTGCTACAGTAAGTACAGAGTTGGATACAGTAAGCGCTGTTTATATGAATGCAAAGACAGCTAACGCGGTGGTTGATTATCTTAATGCATTGGATGCCGAACCCGAAGTTTACAGTATAAAGACTTTGAAACGCACTGTAAAAGCCGGCAGAGCATTTACAATGACAGTAACGACAAACTGCGATGCTGACTACATCGTAGTAAACGGTGTAACATTCACAAGGTACATCGAAAACAGATTCAAGAATCAGCGCACATGGATAGTAACGCTTACTCTTGAAGAAAAGGGCATGGCGCAGATAGACGCATACGCTTACAGCGCAGCTGATGTTGCAAGCGCAAAGATGACAACGACTGTAAAGGTCACAAAAACATCCGCATTTGAAGGAATTCTCAGCGGTTTGTTTGGTGGCATATTCAGCAAATAATGAGAAGGGAGAACGTACAGATGAAAAAATTATACACAAAACCTAAAGTTGTATTTGAAAACTTTTCACTCAGCACAAATATCGCATCGTGCGAAGTTCACGCAAATGCTGAAAGAGGTTCTTGCGGCTGTGAGTTTATTCCCGGATTGACATTGTTTTCAGATGCTGTTATTAACGGTGGGTGTGATATTCTGGCTCAGGACGGTATAGATAACGACGGACTTTGCTATCATAACCCCTCGGATCTTTACAACGTGTTCAAATCATAATAAATTGAAAGGGTGCGGTGGCGTACACCGCACCCTTTTTCAAGGAATTGTTATTATGCGAAAAAATAAAAAGAAATACATTATTATTTCAGTGGCGGTCATTGTTTTGATCGCTGTCTGTATTATCATACTTACACAGTGCACGGATATATTTTCAAAAGGTTCAGATAATACAGAACACTATGTCAATTTAGACGATGGACTTAAAATAACCTTGATTGGAAGTTACGACGGCGTATATATGGAAGACGGCAGTAACGAAGAGGTCAGGGATACTTTATCAATAATTTTGTTGAACACAAATGAAAAAGACTTGCAATATACAGAAATATATTTAAAATACGAAGATTATACTGCTAAATTCACTGTTTCCAATCTTCCTTCAAATCAATCAGTGCTGTTGTTGGAGAAAAAACGCTCACCTTCAAAGGATAAAGCGCCAAATGCTTATGTACTCAAAAATACGGCATTCTTCCAAACACAGATGAATCCTATGGAAGATGTTATAAAGGTTTCGGGTGTAAACGGCGTTGCAAATATAAAAAATATATCTGACAGAGATATTGTTGGAGATATTGTGATAGACTATAAGAATTACTCGAATGATATGTTTTACGGCGGAATAACTTATAGAATGAAAGTCTCCGGCGGTTTGAAAGCGGGAGAATTAAAGCAGATCGGTTCTGCTCACTTCTCTCCGAAAAACAGTAAAATCACAACTGTAAATATATCGGAAAAATAAAATGATAAAACGATACTACAGAATAGCGGACGTGACATTTGAAGTTATCGGGGATGAAGAAATAATGTCTTTAGACAGAGGTTCGCTTATTGAATACAGTACAGAACCGGTTTGTGCAGATTATACAATGTGCTTTGAGGCTGTCGAAAGACTGACACCGCCCGAAGGTGTTTGTGTATTTTCATCGTCGGATAAAATCGTTTATAGGTTTTCGGATGGTGAAATGCGCTATACAGGCGATCTTTCAGACGGATATAAAAAAGCAGATGTGCGTGTGAAAAGATGTGGCAAAAAGATATCTGTACAGATTGTATTTAATGGGGCATTTAAGTATATAGCTCCTAAAACAGTTTTAAATTCTTTGAATATCGAGCACATAATGGCTGAAAACGGCAGTTTTATTTTACATGCATCATATATAAAATATAACAATGAGGCGATTTTGTTTACTGCTCCCTCAGGTACGGGTAAATCAACGCAAGCGCAGCTTTGGTGTGATCACTGCGGAGCTGAGCTTATAAACGGTGACCGTGCGGCAATAGTGCCGAAAGACGGTACGTTTTGGGCATACGGTGTTCCGTATGCGGGGAGCTCAGGTGTTTGCAAAAATGAAGCGTATCCGATAAAGACGATAGTTTATTTATCGCAAGCGCCTGAAAATACAGTTACAAGGCTTAACGGTATTTTGGCTTTCCGAAAGGTTTGGGAAGGGTGTACTGCCGATGTTTGGAATAAAGAAGATATGGAAGCAAGTATCAAAACAGTTTCAGATTTGATAGCATCAGTACCCGTGTTTCATCTTTCCTGCTTGCCCGATGAATCGGCAGTAAAAGCATTGGAAAACGAATTGGAAAAACTTTAGTATAAAGGTCAAGGAAGTATATTTATGGTAAAACAGAAAAGTTCCGAACCCAAAATAGTCACATATCTGCACAATAAAGCGGGAAAGTTGGGATTGCCTGTAGGTGCGACTTTTGAAATTACATCACGATGTAACTTTAATTGCCCAATGTGCTATGTGCATGAATGCGGAAAAAATGCAGATCTCAGGAAGAAAGAATTGACCACCGAACAATGGATAGATATTGCACGTCAAGCGCACGATAAAGGTACGATATTTGCGCTTTTAACGGGCGGCGAGCCATTTTTGCGTGATGACTTTTTTGAAATTTATTCCGCTATGAAGAAAATGGGATTTTATATTTCAATAAACAGTAACGGCTCGCTTATAGACGGAGAGATACGTAGAAGGCTTCTTGAGGATCCGCCCTTCAGGATAAATATATCTTTATACGGCGGCTGTGCCGAAACATATAAAAATATGTGCGGCGTGTCGATGTATGACAAAGTAATAGAAAATATAAAAGCTCTTAAGGAAGCAGGGGTTGATGTAAGCCTTAATGTTTCCATTACTCCGTATAATAAACAGGATACGGAAAAAATATTCCGTGATGCTGAGGAAATGGGCGTTAACGCAAAAGCAGTAAGCTATATGTATCCTCCGATAAGAATAAACGGAGAAAAATTTGGCGAAAATGCAAGACTGACAGCGAAAGAAGCGGCTGAATATACGGTAAAATGGGATCTTTTGCGTTTTTCTGACGATGAGTTTGAAATGAGGGCAAAGAATTTAAGAGAATTTTCGCTTGTTGAAAGAGATGAATGTCTCGGTGATGTCAGCGAAGGTGTCAGATGCAGGGCGGGAAAGTCATCTATGTGGTTTACGTGGGACGGAAAAATGTACCCGTGCGGAATGATGCCGAACCCCGTTGCATATCCGCTTGAAGTGGGTGTTGAAAAAGCGTGGGAGTATATCAACACGGAAGTTAAAAAGATACGCTTACCGTCGGAATGTGTATCGTGTCCGAAGAAAAATGCCTGCTTTGCCTGTGCGGCAGTTTGTTATACCGAAACAGGTGCATTTGACCGCGTACCGACATACGTGTGCGAACAAATTGATGAAACTATATCTCAAATGTGGGATGCATATCTTGCAAAGTCGGAGAAAGGGATTGTTAAAAAATGAAAATAAAAAAAGATCTTATAAAAAGAGAATTTGCCGGAGAGTCCGTATTGGTTCCTGTCGGAAAGACTGTATATGATTCCAAAGGCTTGTTTGTTTTAAATGAGCTTGGAACATTCATCTGGGATATACTGCCGGATGTAGAGACAGCTGAAGATATCGTTAAACGCATTTTGGAAGAATACGAAACAACAGCAGAAGAGGCACTTAAGGATACAGAGGAGTTTTTGGATAATCTCCGTACACTTGAAATTATTTAAAAGCGTACAAAAAAGCCGGCTCATAATTTTGTGAGCCGGCGATATTTATTTTAACGGTATTTTAAAACAAATCTTCCTCATTTACGGTCTTTATGCCCGCACCCGCCAAAGCGGCTGCGGCGCGCTGATTGTCATCAACGCGGAAGATCATATACGCTCCCGTTTTTCCCGAAAGAAAAGCGTATGTATACTCAACGACAACATCCGAATCAGAAAGCACTTCAAGAATTGAAGCAAGGCTTCCGGGAGTATCGGCGATAGCGGCAGCGAGCACATCATTTATAATTGTGATATAACCGCCCTCTTTAAGAACTTTATCTGCCTTTTCGGAATTGTCGCAAATGATACGCAAAATTCCGTAATCCTGTGTGTCGGCAATCGAAAGAGCCTTGAGGTTTATATCATGCTCTGCAATATATCTCGTTGCTTTAGCCAAAGCGCCTTTTTTGTTTTCGATAAAAACTGATATTTGTTTTATGCTCATAATTTACTCCTTTCAATCGTGAAGCTTTCTTTTGTCTATAACTCTTACTGCTTTTCCTTCACTTCTTGTTATACTCTTGGGTACTACAAGATGTACCTTGGGGTTAATTCCGAGTACGATCTTTATTGCATTTGCCAAAGATTTTTCTCTTGAAGAAATATCTTTTACGGTATCTGAGAACTGCTCAGGCGCAAGCTCAACGTATATGTCAAGAGTGTCGGTGTTTCTTTCTCTGTCAACCTCTATAAGGTAATTAGATGTGTAGCCTTCCTTAAGAAGCACAGACTCTATCTGCGAGGGGAATACGTTGACACCTCTGATGATAAGCATATCGTCGCTTCTTCCCATCGGTTTGCACATCTTGATAAGTGTACGTCCGCAGGAGCATTTCTTTCTTGTAAGCACGCATATGTCTCTCGTTCTGTAGCGCAAAAGCGGAAAAGCTTCTTTATCGAGACTTGTAAATACAAGCTCACCCTTTGAGCCTTCGGGAAGCACCTCGCCCGTTTCGGGGTCGATTATCTCGGCAAGGAAATGGTCCTCGTTGATGTGCATACCTGTCTGCTCTTCACATTCAAACGCTACTCCGGGACCGCTTGTTTCTGTAAGACCGTATATGTCATATGCCTTTATTCCAAGCGTTTTTTCAATGTCACGGCGCATTTCCTCTGTCCACGGTTCAGCACCGAAAATGCCTGATTTGAGGTTTATATCGTCAGCAGTGATACCCATTTCTTTCATCGTTTCACCGAGATATGCGGCATATGAAGGCGTACAGCAAAGAATGGTTGCGTGAAGATCCTGCATGAACTGTATTTGACGCTCCGTATTTCCGGATGACATAGGAAGTGTAAGACAGCCGACCTTGTGGGAACCGCCGTTAAGCCCCGCACCGCCTGTAAAAAGTCCGTAGCCGTATGCAACCTGACAAACGTCTCCGTCATTACCGCCTGCGGCAACTATTGCACGGGCACAGCAGTCTTCCCAAAGGTCAATATCTTTCTGTGTGTAGAATGCAACCACACGGCGTCCTGTAGTTCCGCTTGTTGACTGTATTCTTACACAGTTTTTAAGATCTGTTCCCAAAAGACCGTAGGGGTATGCATCGCGCAGATCCGCTTTCGTAAGGAAGGGAAGCTTGTGAAGGTCATCAATTGACTTTATATCTTCGGGTTTAACACCCTTTTCGTCCATAAGATCTCTGTAATATTTTACGTTGTCGTAAACGTGTTTAACTTGCTTTACAAGCTTTTCGTTTTGTATTGCCCGTATCTCATCGATTGATGCGCATTCAATTTCGGGCTGAAAATAATTCGGCATATTTGTTCTCCTTTTAAAGTTACGGGGAAAATATCCCGTAATACAAAACAATTATATACCCAACGTAGGTATTTGTCAATAATAATTGACTATAAAGTGAAAGGAAACAAAAACCCATCGGCAGAAAATGCCGATGGGCAAAAATTAAAAAATTCCCGTAATGAATATTTCAATTCCTATAAATATCAAAATCGCCCCGCCCAGAACAGAAGCCTTGTTTGATAACCCCGTGCCGAAGCGCTTGCCCAAAGACACACCTGCTATACATATCAAGAAGGTAACAATACAGATAACCGCACCGCATATAAGGGCTTCCGGAAAACCGTATTCCGAAATTGTAAAGCCGACTGATAAAGCATCGATAGATGTTGCAATTCCTTGCACGATCAAAGCACTTATGGTGACACACGGAGCTTCCTCGCAGTCCTGTTTTACTCTCATTCCCTCAAGTACCATCTTTCCGCCGATGAACAAAAGTAAAATGAGTGCTATCCATGGTATGAATTTTTCAAATGCTTTAAAATGTTCCGCCGCGGTATGTATGCACACCCAGCCTATCATGGGCATCAAATACTGAAAAAATGCAAAAATGCCCGCGACACCGCACATCTTCTGTGTGCTCATTTTCGGTTCATTCAGCCCGTTTGCAAGTGAAACGGAAAATGCATCCATCGCAAGCCCGATGCCAAGCAAAATACTGCTTATGAAAAATTGTATTCCCAGATCCATTTATTTCTCCGAATTTTTATAATGTCTTATCATTATATCACGGAAAATATGTATGTCAAGCAGAATTTTGTAAACGCTCACTTTTTTATTGACAATTGTACTATATGAACGATTATTTTTCTTCCTTTTGAAATTCTAAAATATCTCCCGGCTGACAGTCTAAAATGTCGCAAATTGCTTCAAGTGTTGAAAAGCGAATTGCGCTCACATGTCCGTTTTTAAGCTTTGACAGATTAACATTAGCAACGCCGACCTTTTCGGAAAGCTCATTGAGGGATATTTTTCTGTCTGCCATAACTCTGTCAAGACGAAGTATAATAGGCATTTTATTCCTCCTTAAAGTGTTTCGTCTGATAATTTCTGAAGCTCTGCTCCGTAGATGAAAACATGTGATATCAAAAGCAAGATAAAGTATACTACAAAGAATGTTACATCAAATGACAGATGTGCGGTGACTTTTTCGACGGCACCTTCTGCAAACAGCTCGGAAAATCTGAATACGAGTATTGCCCCAACCGTTTTGACAGCGGAAACTGTGTTTGCCAAAATACCGAGAATTATCGTTGCATTTGCTATTTTTCTTGTGTTATATCCCACGGACTTGTCAAAAGGGCAGCCTTCTTTCATGGGCTGTAAAATTTTGCGGATGATCGAAAACATATAGTAAATAACCGTAACTATTAAAATTAAAAGTGTTACCATTATCCACGTATAAACAAGAAAATCTTTTTTGACGGGGGCAAATTCATCGCTTATATCAAACCGAACACCGCCGATGTCGATAATGCCGCCGCCAACGGTGTCACCGCTTAAAAAGGTAAGAGCAGCAGTTGTAATAAGCGCAATGGCCACGGCGATAATAATGATTTTTTGCATTACACTGAAAAAGAAATCAAGATTTTTTGATGTTTTCATTAATTTTTCCATTTGAATAACCTCACAAATTAATTTTTTAACGTTTATCGTTAAATTGATAATAGCATATCAAATCGCATTTGTCAAGTGTTTATTAACGAAAAACATTAAATTTTTTATTGAATACGCAAAAACGAGGGGATGGCTGAATTCTTTGACACGAGCATCCCCAATTGTTTTATCCTCCGTTTTTATTGGTGCAAATACAGATTATATATCTTTCGGAAAGTCAGGGTGCGTACCACTTAATATTTGCTCGGTTATTTCTTGCGTTTGCGCTACCCATGCAGGGAATTTTTCTTTTAACAGTTCAATATGTTCGGCAGTTTTTTCTGCGTTGCCCATGGCTGCGTACAGAATTGCCGTTGCGGCATCACCCCCCCGGCTGTGCAGGGTATTGTTGAGCCTGTTGCCAAGCCTGTTCTGCTACTTCGTATTGATGCAGCATTGTTAAACAAGAGGTTAAATTTGTATAGGCAGAGCCGATAATGCTTTCGTCCTTGTCATTTTCGTGCATTTCAAGAAGACAATCGATAGCCAATACATAATAACCCTTTTCTTTTTGTATACCCAAATGGTGCAATTAGCAGCATTTTTAAGGCTATTATAGTCACTGATTTAAAGATCGTCAATTGAATTTTTTTTATAAGTACACGGTCAGATTTTCTATGATCGTATTTCAATCAAAAGAAGCACTCGCTTAAAACTGACTGTTTTATGAGTGCTTCTGTGTTTTGGCGGCCTTTATTATTTGTTATTTTGCCGCACCTAACATATTTTCTATGAATATTCCATAGCCTTTTGTGGGATCGTTTATTAAAACGTGGGTGACAGCTCCCACAAGCTTTCCGTTCTGGATTATAGGGCTACCCGACATTCCCTGAACGATACCGCCTGTTTTTTCGAGGAGTCTTTCATCTGTTACCTTAACGATGAAGTTTTTGTTTTCACCGCTGTCACGGTTTATTTTAACGATTTCAATTTCGTATACGGTCGGGGTGTTTTCTGCTGTTGTGCATATTACCTCTGCGGGACCTTCGGTAAGCTCGCCTTTGAGTCCTATCGGCAACGGATCTCTAAGATTTTTTGGAGGTGTATCAAATTTACCGAAAACGCCGCACACGGTATTTTTGTAAAGTGTTCCGGTTTCATTGTTTGTAAAAAATCCCCGAAGCTCACCCGGAGCTCCGGAAAGCCCCTTTGTTATTCCGCTTATATTTACATCACATACGTTACCTCTGCCAAAGGGCATAAGAACGCCTGTTTCTGTGTCGCATACCCCGTGACCGAGTCCGCCGAATGTGTTTTCGTTCGGTACAACAAATGTCACGGTTCCTATGCCCGCTGTGCTGTCCTTGATCCAAAGTCCCGCCTTGTACCTGCCGTCTGTTTTATCCGGTGTAGGTGTTATTTTACAGGAATATTCTTTCCCATCACGTAAAACTGTCAGATCGACAGGTGTACTTCGAGAGTTCTCTATTATTTGTGTAAACTCCTCATTTGAGTTTATCGCCTGCCCGTTTGCCTTTACTATTACGTCTTTTATCTGTATTCCTGAAGTTCTCGCAGGACATACAGATCCGTTTTCGGTTTCAACCTCACCGATGCCGACGACGAGCACACCGCTTGCGGTGAATTTAATGCCAAACGGCATACCTCCCGGTATAAGACGCATATCGTCATAAACAGATACAGAAACGTTTTTGAGGTTTATTCCCATAAGTGATACGGGAACTGTATAGTCACCCTCTTCGTTTTTAAACTCTCCGATGCTTGTAAATGACGGAATATCCGCTTCACTTCCCGCAAATACAGAAACAGAGTCGTCTACCAGATAATCCGCTGCGCCAAAAAATGCGGAAAAACATACAAGCACTGCTAAAAACGAAGTGCAAAGTCTGGTGTTTAATTTGCTTTTCTTGTTATTCATTCATTTCATTATTGCCTTTCTGAACCTTATATACATTTTATATCATTGCCTTTTGCTCTCTTTTCAATACATACCGTTTTAAAACGGCAATATTATTTTTAATCTTTTCACACTTATTATCCGATGAAAAAATTAATACGTTTCCCAATAATTAATTCTTTACGCTTTCAAGTATATTTCCTTCAAAAATGTAAAAAAATATTTACAAAATTAAAATCATATGATATAATTATACATAGGCAAATTAATTGCGGAAGGAGCGAGTGGATATGTGCAGAATTTTGACAGTAAGCGGGATTTATATGTCATTCAGAGCGCAAACAGGCGTTTTGCCGTTAAAATCTCAGGAAAAAAACGGCGAAAGCTTTGAATTTTTGCCGGGCGGAAGAGGTACGGTGAGTGCCGCCGCTTTCTCGGCGATGGGGGCTGACAGTGTGCTTTGCGCAAAGATCGCAAATGATGCAAACGGTAAAATACTTTCGGATTTCTTTTCGGCTGCCAATGTTTCGCTTCGATATTCCGAAAAGGCAAAAAAATGTAAAACGGGATATCAGCTTACGCTGTTTGAAAACGACAATTCTTGGAGAACCGTAAAGTTTCCGGGGGCGAATTATGCACTTGAAACGGACGATCTTGAGGTGGCGTTTGCATCAATTCCTGATGCTGTATTTTTGCAAAAAGAACTGCCCGACGGTATTATTGCCGAAACGTGCCGCATTGCAAAGGAAAAAAATATTCCGGTATTTTACCAGCCGTGTGCCAAGCGCGGTGATCTTTCGCCTGAATCCATCGGCGAGCTTGAGATGCTCATACTTGACTCGTCCGAGGTGTACTCATATTGCGGTGTGGAAATGAAGGATATCGAGAAGTGTCTGCAAGCGTGTATTGCGCTTTCCTCCCGTTTCTCATCAAAGTATTTTGTAATACGTCTCGGCGGCGAGAGGGGAACATTTATATATGACGGAAAATACCATTATATAGTTGAGCCATTTGGCGATACCACCGTTGACATCGGCGGTGCGTTTGAAATATTCGGCGCTGCTGTTGTGACACAGTATGTTAAAACAAAAAATTTCAGACAAAGTGTTGTGTTCGGAAATGTTGCTTATGCAATATCAGAGTCACGTACGGGCGATGTGGATTCAATTCCAACACGAAGCGAGATACTTGACTACATAAAGCGGAAAGAAATTGACTTTTGAAATTAATAATTTGTAAATTCACTCAAAGTTATGTTGACAATACACGGTTACATATATATAATATTTAGTTAAATAAATGGCGAAAAGAGCCGTAAAAAATTGAATAGTGCGAGAAAAGAAGGGGTGCAAAATGTTTAACTGCAATGAAAAAGAAAAGTTCGTAAAAGAAGGCCTGACATTTGATGATGTGTTGCTGATACCTGCAAAAAGTGATATTCTTCCTGCGGATATCAATCTTTCTACACGTTTGACAAAAAAGATCTCTCTCAACATTCCGCTTATGAGTGCCGCTATGGACACGGTTACGGAATCGGGACTTGCTATTGCTATGGCGAGAGAGGGCGGTATAGGTATAATTCATAAGAATATGCCTATTGATATCCAGGCAGATGAGGTACAGCGTGTTAAGCGTTCCGAAAACGGTGTAATCACAGACCCCTTTTATCTCGGTGAGGATAACTATGTTCACGAAGCTGATGCGCTTATGAAAAAGTATCGCATTTCAGGCGTTCCGATATGCGACGAAAACAAACGTCTTATCGGTATTATAACAAACCGTGATATGCGTTTCCTTGACAATCATAACGGTCTTATCAAGGATGTTATGACAAAGGAAAATCTTGTTGTTGCTCCCAGAGGTACAACTCTTGACCAGGCGCAGGAAATCCTTAAGCATCACAAGATCGAAAAACTTCCACTGGTTGATGATGACGGAAAACTTGCAGGACTTATTACAATTAAGGATATTGAAAAGGCTCTCAAATATCCTCAATCCGCAAAGGATTCAGCGGGCAGACTTCTCGTAGGTGCGGCTATCGGTGTTACATCAGACGTGCTTGACCGTGCAGAAAAGCTTCTCACCGCAGGCGCTGACGTTCTCGTGCTGGACTCCGCACACGGACATTCACAGGGTATTATGAGATGCGTTGAGAAGATAAAGAACGCATTCCCCGATGCACAGCTTATTGCAGGAAATATCGCAACGGCGGCCGCCGCACACGATCTTATTGCCGCAGGTGCTGATGCCGTTAAGGTAGGTATAGGCCCCGGTTCAATTTGTACGACAAGAATTATTGCAGGTATCGGTGTTCCGCAGGTTACTGCGATATATGACGTTGCTTGCGAAGCTGATAAATACGGTATTCCCGTGATTGCTGACGGCGGTATTAAGTACAGCGGTGACTGTGTCAAGTCTATAGCCGCAGGTGCTGAGGTGGTTATGATCGGTTCACTCTTTGCAGGTTGCGAGGAAAGCCCCGGTGACTGCGAAATATTCCAGGGCAGACGTTTCAAGGTCTACAGAGGTATGGGTTCGCTTGCCGCTATGGAAAAGGGCTCGAAGGACAGATATTTCCAGGAAGGCAACAAAAAGCTCGTTCCCGAAGGCGTTGAAGGACGTGTTCCTTTCAAGGGTCCGCTTTCCGATACTGTATACCAGCTTGTCGGCGGTCTTCGTTCAGGTATGGGTTATTGCGGTGCGCACACCGTTGCAGAACTGCGTGAAAACGGTCAGTTTGTAAAGATTACAGGTGCAGGCTTGCGTGAATCGCATCCTCACGATATCAGTATCACTAAAGAAGCACCTAACTACAGCGTTCAGGGCTGATAAAGATAAAGGAAGAGAAATAAAGATGACACTAATCGTTATGGCTGCAGGTATGGGTTCACGTTACGGCGGCTTGAAACAGATAGATCCCATAGGTCCTTGCGGAGAATTTATCGTTGACTATTCCGTTTACGACGCCGCAAAGGCAGGATTTGATAAGGTTGTATTCGTTATCAAAAAGGAAAATGAAGAAATATTCAGACAGACTGTCGGTTCAAGAATAAAGGGCATTAAGGTTGAGTATGCTTTTCAGGGACTTAACGATCTGCCCGAAGGCTTCACTTGCCCCGATACACGTGTAAAGCCGTGGGGTACAGGTCATGCTGTTCTGTGCGCAGAAAGTGTTTCAGAGGGCGGATTTGCGGTAATCAACGCCGATGACTTTTACGGCCGTGAATCATTTGAGCTTCTTGCAAAGCATATCAAAGGTGCAAATGCAGGAAACTACTGTATGGTAGGCTACAGAGTCGAAAATACGGTAACTGAAAACGGTACTGTATCAAGAGGCGTTTGCGAGGTTGCAAACGGCAAGCTTACAGATGTTGTCGAAAGATCCAAGATACAAAAAACAGAAAGCGGCATAGAATATCTTGATGAAGAAACGGATAAATGGGTTCCTCTTGCAAATGACACACCCGTATCGATGAACTGCTGGGCATTTACACCCGATTTCTTTACGGAACTCAAAACAGCGTTTGTTGAATTTCTTAAGGAAAACATAAACACAGAGAAAAAGGAGCTTTTCCTGCCGTTTGTTGTTCAGGCAATGATGAAACGAGGCGACTGCACGGTTGATGTTGTTACAACTCCGTCAAAGTGGTACGGTGTTACATATAAAGAGGATAGAGAGGGCGTTGTCGAATCTATCCGCAAAATGACCGAAAGCGGTACATATCCCGAAAATCTTTGGGGTTAATAAAGATCGGGGTTGATAATTTTATCAACTCCGAATATTTTTAAAGAAACGGTGGTTTAATTTATGGCAGTTCTTGTAACAGGCGGAACAGGTTTTATCGGTTCTCACACTTGTATTGAACTTTTAAATGCGGGTGAGGAAATAATTGTTGCCGACAATTTTTCAAACAGTAAGCCCGAGGTTTTAAACAGACTTAAAAAAATAACAGGCAAGGACATTCCTTTTAAGAAGGTTGATCTTTGCGACGAAGCTGAAACAGAAAAGCTTTTTAACGAATATAAAATAGATGAGGTTATTCATTTTGCAGGATATAAGGCAGTAGGCGAAAGCGTTGCAGAGCCTCTTATGTATTATGAAAATAACCTTGGTTCGACATTCAATATTATAAAAATGATGAAGAAATACGGTTGTAAGAGAATTGTATTTTCATCATCTGCAACTGTCTACGGTATACCCGATACAGTACCGATAAAAGAAGATTTTCCGATAAGAGCAATAAATCCTTACGGCAGAACAAAGCTGTTTATTGAGGAGATCTTGCGTGACTTGTGTGTATCGGATGCTGATTTCTCCGTCGTACTTTTGAGATATTTCAATCCCATAGGGGCGCACGAAAGCGGACTTATAGGCGAAGATCCCAAGGGAATCCCCAACAACCTTATGCCTTATATCTGTAAGGTCGCATCGGGTAAGCTTCCTATTCTCAGCGTTTACGGAAATGACTATCCCACGCGTGACGGAAGCGGTGTGCGTGATTATATCCACGTTGTTGACCTTGCAAAAGGCCATGTTTGCGCCCTTAACTATATGCGTAAAAATAAAGGTGCCAAGGCGGTAAACCTCGGCACGGGCAACGGTTATTCCGTTTTTGAGCTTGTGCGTGCATACGAAAAAGCATCAGGTATCACCGTTCCGTTCAAGGTAACGGAAAGACGTCCCGGCGATGCGGCTGAATGTTACGCAGATCCTTCACTTGCAAAAGAACTTTTGGGCTGGAGTGCCGAATACGGTGTTGACCGTATGTGCGAAGATGTCGCAAGATGGCAGAAGATGAATCCCGACGGTTACGGCGACTGACTGCACTCTTTGTTTCCGCAAAGCGATGAGGAAAGGCATTTTTCCTCTCCGCTTTCCTGATTTTTTTGTACAATTACACTGAATCCCAAATTATCGCAGAATTTTTGGGAAATTTCATATTTGCCCGCATTGTCGGGCGGATTTGAACTGAGTCTCATAAAAATCACTCCCGATGATATTTTTTCCTCGGGAGTGTTTTTTATTCATTTGTTTTATTTTGAATTGCACGTAAAATGCGGTGGTTTGTGCCTCTGTTTATTCTGTCGGATCTCTCTATCATTTCTTTTATTGTTTGTCTGTGTGTTTTTTTGTCATACGGACAAAGGCTTTTGCAAACGGGAAGTGAAAGTTCTTTTACAAGCTGTTCTGTGTACCTTTCGGGCAGGGTGAAAAACGGTCTTATTATACGGAGATTTTCATATTCGGTGACAGGTAAAAACGTTTCAGCCTTGCCGCAAAAAAGAATATTCATAAGCGCTGTTTGTGCCGCATCGTCTTCGGTATGTGCAAGCGCTATTGATTGACAGCCCATATCAAGGGCTGTGTCGCACAAAACCCGCCTTCTCATTTTGGCGCATACAGCGCACGGGTCATCTGCGCTTTTGATGATAGAAAAAATATCTGTTTTGATAATTTTGTATTCTATTTCAAGTTTTTTGCAGAACTCCTCCATTTTTGAAAAACTGTCACAGCCAAATCCGTTATCTACGCTGATGGCGCAAATTTCAAACGGAACAGGATAAAACCCCGACAGCTTTTTAAGTGCGTAAAGCAGCGATACGGAATCCTTACCGCCTGATAACCCCACGGCAATTCTGTCGTGGGGTCCTATCATTTCTTCATTTTGTATACATGAACGCGTTTTACTTAAAACAAGCCGTAAAATGTCCATTATCAGCCGTTTATCCAGGATTCGTCAGACGGATTGTTTCTGAATTTTATAAGTCTTTCACGGTCGTCTGACTTGATGTAGCCTTCCTTTGCGGCTGTGTCAACAACAGCATCAAAGTCTGTAAGTGATACATTTTTAACATTCGCTTCAGCCAAACGTTCAAGACCTTTTTTCATTCCGTATGTGAATATGCTTGCAATACCGAGGACCTCAGCGCCCGCCTCGCGAAGCACGTTTACAACTTCAATAACGCTTCCGCCTGTTGAGATAAGATCTTCAACAACGACCACCTTCTGACCTTTTTCAAGTCTGCCCTCTATCTGATTGCCGCGTCCGTGGTCCTTCGCTCCTGAACGAACATAACCCATAGGCAAGCCCATAATGTGACCGCAAATTGCGGCGTGTGCAATACCTGCCGTGCTTGTGCCGAAAAGTGCTTCACATTCGGGATATTCACGCTTTATGACCTCAACAAGACCGTTTTCAACATCATCTCTTACAGCGGGAGCCGTGAGAGTAAGTCTGTTATCACAGTAAATGGGGCTTTTTATTCCGCTTGCCCACGTGAACGGTTCTTCAGGACGGAGAAAAACCGCCTTTATTGAAAGTAAATCCTTTGCTATAAGCTCTTTCATTTTCAAATACCTCTCTTATTTAACGAATTGCTCTACACATTCTATATATTTTGCAAGCGGATCTTCAGCGGCAGTTATGGGTCTGCCGACAACGATGTAATCGCTTCCAAGCTCATTTGCTTTTGCGGGTGTTGTAATTCTTACCTGATCTCCCACATCGCCGTCAGCGAAGCGAATACCGGGTGTTACTGTCAAAAATGAACTTCCGCACGCAGATTTAACCTCGGGCACTTCAAGGGGGGAGCAAACCACGCCGTCAAGACCTGAATCCGAGGCGGTTTTTGCATAGCTCATAACTACCTCTTTAAGGGGCTTTTCGATGAGAAGCTCATTTCTCATGCGCTCCTCACTCGTTGAAGTGAGCTGTGTTACAGCGATTAAAAGCGGACGGCTTCCGTCTGCTCTTGTAAGACCTTCAAGTGCATACTTCATCATTTCGCTTCCGCCTGCGGCGTGCAGATTGCATATGTCAACATCAAGCTTTGAAAGAAGTCGGAGGCC
>JAZNEN010000054.1:0-2650 GCA_045588615.1 Eubacteriales bacterium | reverse complement strand
GCTAACATCGCAGGCTTCCTTAAGGTTGCTGAAGCTATGAAGTGGCAGGGTGTTAACTAATTAGAGGTTAACAACAAAAGCAAAATGAACCGGCTCATTTGAGAAATTTTTTCCGGAATGAGCCGGCACTTTTATAACTATAAAATAAGCGGTTGACTCAGTTAAGTCAACCGCTTTGTATTTTGTGTTATTTAGTTAAGAAGCCTTTATGGCAAGGTCTGTCATCGATGTATTTGCATTGTATGACCAAACACCAAAGTAACCTTCGTTGCTTATTATAGCTGAACCTGAATATACGGTATTACCGTCGTGATCTTTTACAACAGCCTGATCGTATTCATCGCTCACATTTATACTGCAAAGCAGGTATTCTTCACCGTCAGCTTTGTACATATAGAATTTGATAACATCCTCTGTATCAACAACAACGAGCCTGTGCGCTGTCGAAAAATCCTCTGGGATGGTAATGAATGATGGTCTGTAGTTCCATGAATATCTGTCGCCGCCTCTTCCGAAAAAGAGGGATGCCTTTGTTGTTCCGTTAAAGGCAAGGTAGATACCGCCGGGATCTCTTGCGGTCTTACGCTTGTCAGTAAGTCTTACACCGACGTAAGATGCATCTGTTTCGGCTGTTGAACCGTTTTTGCCTGTTGATGTAAGAGTCAGGTGGAATTCGTACTGTTTATATTCTCCGCCGTGTGCATATTGCTTGTTTATGGCGAATGTTCCTTCCTTTGAAGGCTGTTCAAAAAGAACTGTTGAATTTTCTGCAATTACCGCAGAATCTTCGGAAGGTGTTTCATACATGTCAAGCATAGCAGGGTTTGGCATTTTTGCGGGATTCGGTCTGTATGCACGAACGAAATTACCTATAGGCTCAGAAAAAGGCTGAGGTCCTTTTGAACCGTTGATTCTTTCATTTGATCCGCCGTCATATCTTTTATTTACGCCTGCACACAAAAATACGTGTCCGGGATTTCCGTTTTTATCGGGGTTGACAAATACGACATCTCCCGCTTGAACAAATCTGGCATGTTCAATTAATTCAAAATCATGTTCTTCGAAATATCTGTAAAGATTAAGACCGTGGCGGTAATCCTGATCTATAAATCCTGCACGGAACAGTATCCACGATACCATTCTGTCACACGCAACTAACTTTTCCTTCGGGTTTATTGCCGAAGCAGCATCAAGTGTGCGCCAGTTTATTGCAGGATTTATCTCTGCATCTCCGTATATAAATCTGTTATCACGAATGAAATCCGCAACGACCTTTCCTTCTGTCATAAGCCTTTCAACAAGCTCTTCGTATGTAGGCGGAGTCCACTCGTCAATAACAGGCTCTTCCGCTTCTGTTTCGGGTGCTGTTGTTTCGGCAGACGTGATGCTGTCAGCTGATGCAGTCGTGTCGTTTTCTGTGCCTGAGCACGAAAACATCGAAAGTGCGCACAGTAAGCAAAGTGTGCGTAATAATATTTTTTTCATATCATATTATCCTTTTTGGTGTATTTGGGAGCATACCCTATAATAATTATATATCAAACAAAACCGCATATCAATAACAATATTTAAATTATTTTTTACGGATAAGCATAAAAATAAAACGGTCACAGTTTTTGTGACCGTTTTGAATGTTTTAAGAAGCTTTTACAGCGATATCTGTTGCTGTTGTATTCGCTTTATATGACCATACACCGAAGTAGCCTGATTCATTTACAACGGCTATTCCTGAATATACGATCTTTCCGTCGTGATCTCTTACAACAGCCTGATCGTATTCTTCGCTCAAATGTATACTGCAAATGAGATATTCTTCGCCGTTTTCGAGGTACATATAGTATTTGATTACATCGCCTGTATCGACAACGGCAATTTTGTGTGCAGTTGTAAATGTTTCGGGAAGCGTTACAATAGACGGTGTTTCGTACCATGTGTATCTGCTTTCCTTTAATCCGAAGAATATACCTGCTTTATTTGTGCCGTTGATGGAAAGGAAGATTCCGCCGGGATCTCTTGCGTTTTTGCGTTCATCGGGAAGTCTTACACCGATATATGATGCCTCGCTCAGTTCTGTTGAGCCGTCCTTTTTTGCAGTCGATGTTATCGATGCATGGAACTCATATTGCTTGTATTCTTTTCCGGGAGTGTAGTTAGTTGACACAGTCAGTGTGCCGTCATTTTTATCCTTCTCATAAATAACTGTGGAATTTTCACTTACCTTTGCGATGTCATCCGCAGGGGTGTTATATATGTTCATCATTGAAGGATTGGGCATTTTTGCAGGATTAGGTCTGTAAGCGTATAAGAAAGCACCTACAGGTTCTGTGAACGGCTGAGGACCTTTTCTTCCGTTGATTCTTTCGTTTGAACCGCCGTCATATCTCTTATTAACACCTGCACACATAAATACGTGCAACGGATTTCCGTTCTTGTCAGGGTTAACAAAAACAAGGTCACCTGCTTTAAGCTCTCTGGCGGTTTCTATTTTTTCAAAACCGTGTGATTCGTAATATTCAATTTGATCAATGCCGTGACGAAAATTCTGATCGGTAAACCCTGCACGGAAAAGTATCCATGATACCATTCTGTCACACGCAACTATTCTTTCGTTAGGGTCTATAGCTTCATCCACGTTAAGTGTGCGCCAGTT
>JAZNEN010000053.1:0-5430 GCA_045588615.1 Eubacteriales bacterium | reverse complement strand
TCTTCTCGCATAGTTTCCAACCTTTGTTCTTTCCAAGGCATTTTCTCGTCTCCTTCTGACTTTTCATGCCTTTATTTTACATCAAAGTTGTAAACTATGTGTCTTCACATTTTGTAAACTATGTTACCACACTATACACATTGGTCGTCCGCTTCAAAATGTATAAATATACTAAAAGCGGGAGTGCAATGCACTCCCCTACAGAATAAATATTCAAAAAGTACACGGGGCGACTTATTTTGGAAGTTATTTCCATAAATGAGCCACCCCTTTATATTTTGTTTATTTACTGTGCAAGTGCTGTGTCTGCCGCCGCTTTTACATCTTCGGGGTTTTCAACACTTATCATCATTACGTAATCGCCTTTGGCATATACTGTCATAAGCGGGAAGATAACATCGCACACATCGGGCGAATAAACCTTTATGTCGGATTCCTTTATCTTCTGTATACGGTCTTGGCAAAGATCCTTCACAGCGTCAATATCTGCTGTATCCTTAACCTTGAAAACGTCTATTTCAATAGGAGATTTGCCGACAGGCATCAAAAATGCGTATGCTTCGATCTTGCTCAGTATCTCGGGGAATATCGGCTCAAAATTCTCGTCGAAGTCGATCTCGCCGCCGAAGAATGAAACAAAGTTTATCGCTGACAGAGGAGCATCGACACTGTCGTAAACATTCGCAAGTGTCATATTTTCTCCCGCTTGCTTTATCGTGTTAAGTAAATTAACGGCAGGATTATCCGATGCGGGAGCATCACTTGTGCCGGTTGTCATCCCGTCTTCTGTTTCTTCAGCCTTATCTGTTTGTTCAGCTGTTTCAGCAGACGTATCAACTGCCGTATCAGCGGCTGTGTCAGCGGCTGTGTCAGCCTTGGTTTCGTTTGCACCCGTGTCTGTGCTGCTGTCCATACAAGACACAAGTGTAATTACAGTTGCTGACACCAAAAGCGCCGAAATGAGTTTTTTTATCATATACTACCTCTTTTTAACCTTTCAGAATTTTGCGTATAAAGAATGCTATGGCAACTGCCGCCGCGGCAATTATAACACCGCCGACAATGTACACTATAATATTTTTATTAAAGGGCTTTTCATCATCGTCTGATTTATCCGTATCTGCGGATGTATCAGCCTTTTTGTCTGTTTCGACGCCCGTTTCGGGTACATCGGAAGTTTCAATATCCTCAGTTACAATAGTATCGGGTGATATTGTATCAGATACCGCAGGATCGAAAACATCAGTATCGAAGCTGTCAGTTACAGGGGGAATAACCGTACCGGGGTTGTTATTGCCGCCGGGATTTGTGTTATTACCGGGTCTGTTGTTGTTTCCTGTATTACCGCTGTTGCCTGAGTTACCGGAGTTACCGCTGTTACCCGAGTTACCGGAGTTACCGCTGCTGCCGGAGTTGCCGCTGTTACCGCCAAGGGATGAGCCGGGATAATCTTCTTCAAAATAAGCTGTGATGTAGTGTGTATCGTCTACATTTCTGAATGTATATGTGCTTGCTGCGGCAACAGTTTTTCCGTCAATAACAAGCTCTTTTATGTGACAGCCCTTATCGGCAGTTATCTTGAATGTTACGCTTTCGCCCGCCTTGACCTTTACGTCACCGGCAGGGGAAATTGAGCCGTAGATACCCGCACTCGCTGTTATTACAAGATCCTTTGCAGAGAAATCAGCCTGTACTGTCTGATTTGACATCATTCCGGAAATCGTGAATGTTGTATTAAGCTCCGCATTTGCACCGTTGAGCTTAACGGAAGACAAAGAGTAATTTTCATTCGGCGTAATTCTTACAATTGCCGTACCGCCCTTAAGATATGTCGCCGTGCCGTTCGGTGAGATCGTACCGTTTTTACCGCATGAAGCCGTAAGTGTTACGGTATTCGCCTTCTGTACGGGATAACCGCTGTTTACATTGCTCGATGTTACCCAGTTTGCAGATGTGTTTTTGTTAAGAAGCGTCAAAAGCGGTGCGGCTGTAAACGATGCTCCCTTATCGGGTGTTACGTTTCCGCCCGCCGAGGTGAACGTACCGCAGTTCTTACCGTTTATGTTAGCTGATGCAAGCAGTCGGCGGTAGTATACATTTGATACAGACGCCGAGGAACCGAGCACGCCGTAAACGGGCTGTGACATCGTAGAGGGCATCGCCGTTGTGTAACATCCGCTTACCGCACCCTGAAGGTCACCTGCAATAGTACCTGCGTTTGCCTTGACCTCCTGAGCTGTAATTGTTACTGTAGCAGTTGAAAATGTGTCCTTTATTTTTGCATTTGCACCGACACTGCCCGCAACACCGCCTATATTGAGGTTGTACTGTGCCTCGGGATTGTTTCTTATCGCTGTAACGGAAACGTTTCCTTCAGCGCCGCAGGCGTTTACTGTAGCTGAGCCTGTCATCTGACCAACGATGCTTCCCGCATAAAGGCTTGCGGCATTTGACAAACCGATACTTATATTTATGCTGGGGGCGGAAATACAATTCGTTATCTGTCCGCCGTTCATTTTGCCGACAATACCGCCTATGTATGCTGTGCCGGAAACGGTCATAGCTCCCGTACCGCTTACATAACAGTTCGTAATGGTGGAGTTTTCCGCCATACCCGCAACAGCACCCGAATACGATTCTGACTTGAAGGTTGCCGAAACACTTCCCACGGAAACATACAGGTTGCTTACCGTGGCATTTTTAAGTGAGCCGAAAAGCCCCGCATAGCTTCCTATTATGCTTATACCCGTGATCCTATGATTGTTTCCGTCAAATTTACCTGAAAAAGGCTTTGAGGAAGTACCGATAGCTTCCCATCTGCCCGTGCTTACGGATATATCCGTCATAAGCTTGAACGTTGCACCCGAATAGTGGATACCTGAGTTTACATTTGCGGCAAGCTGTTCGAGGTCTGCCGCGCTGTCGATTATGAACGGATCCGACTGTGTACCCTTACCGCCGAAATTATATAGCAAATTCGGGGTAGCGGCAGATACCTGCGCAATAAACAGTGCACATAGAACCGAAATCAATGCTGTGAATTTTAAAAAACGTCTCATTCTGCATCTCCGAAAATTAAATTTTTGCTATTATTTTATCATATCTTTTAAAAAAATCAAGCATAATAAAATAAAAAAATAATATATTCCCTCTTAATAAATTGGGAATATATTATTTATTCACTACTTCAAATTATCCGAAATGACATTCAAAATACCGCAAAACGTGCTCATCTGCTCATCCGAAAGAGAAGCAAATGTCTCTTGCTGTATCCGCTTTATGCTTTCTTTAGCCGCAGCATCTGCTGCTCTGCCTGCGTCAGTCAGTATGACGTGTGTTTTACGCAGATCATAATCGTCAACCTTGCGCGAAACAAGACCGAGTTTTTCCATCTTACGAAGCATAATGCTTACTGTAGGTGCTTTGATACCCGTACGTTCAACAAGGCTTAACTGAGTTCCTCCGTCTTCCTCTGACAACGCTGACAGTAGTCTGCAGTAAAGAATCTTGAGCCCCTCTTTTTCCAAGCTTTTTTTCAGTTTTTCCGCATAATTTTTGCTAAGCAAATTTAATTCGGCAATAATTTCACCGTACTGCATGTGCACCTCCGTTTGTTAGTTTTCTTACAGTATTCTACACAAAAAATATAAATTTGTCAATACCTCACAAATTTTTTTTATTTAAAATTCATTTTTTTAACATAATTACCATTAAAAAAAGGGCATAATTCACTTTTAAGACATTTTTTTAAACATTTTTTTCACTTTAGTTATATGACAAATACAAATTCAAGTGTTATAATCTAACGCATAATGTGAAAAGGAATCAAAAAAATGGTAAATAACACAATTACAGAAAGGGACATTTTTCCAAAAGGATATATGAAGCGGTTGCTTATACCGCTTATTTTAGAGCAGTTTTTAGCAATCACAATAGGTCTTGCCGACACGATAATGGTAAGCAGCTCAGGCGAGGCGGCAATATCGGGTGTTTCGCTCGTTGACCAGATAAATATCCTTCTTATACAGACCTTTGCCGCACTTGCAACAGGCGGTGCTGTCATAATTTCACAGTACCTCGGACGGGGTGAAAACAAGCAGGCAAGACACGCGGCAAAGCAGCTGACGCTTATCAGCTTTTACGTTTCCGCCGCAATAATGGCAATTTGCCTCATTTTCTGCCCGCAGATCCTGAAATGGATATTCGGCACGATCGAAGACGATGTTATGGCAAATTGTAAAATATATTTTTACACCACCGTGCTGTCATACCCGTTTCTTGCGCTGTACAATGCAGCATCGGCTTCATTCCGTGCTATGGGCAAAAGCCGTGTGATATTGGTCATCTCGCTGTTTATGAACACGATCAACGTTGCGGGAAACGCGATATTCATTTACGGCTTCGGCTTCGGTGTGTTCGGCGCGGCATTTGCAACACTCATTTCAAGAATATTCGGCGGTATAGTGATGACCGTGCTGATGCACAACAAAAATAACGAGGTTTACATAGAAGGGCTTTCAAAGCCGGCATTGGAATATAAGCTGATAAAACGGATACTGTACATCGGTGTTCCGAACGGAATTGAAAGCGGTATGTTTCAGGTCGGTAAGCTGCTTGTTTCCCGTGTTGTTTCAAGTCTCGGAACGTCGGCTATTGCCGCAAATGCGGCGGCGGGCACGATAGCAACGGTATCAAATATCCCCGGCATGGCGATAGGACTTGCGCTTGTTACCGTCGTCGGAAAGGCAATGGGGGCAAAGCTTCCCGATGTTGCCGAAAAATACACAAAAAGATTTGTCGCCCTGACGTTTTTGCTGATGATAATATTCAATGTGGTCATCTTCATATTCAGCGGACCTATTGCAGGCTTATTCTCGCTTACCGAGGGGGCAAAGGCAGATACAGTCAATATCGTAAAGCAGTTCTGCCTTATTTCGTCATTCACATGGCCGCTTGCATTCACGCTTCCCAACTGCCTCAGAGGTGCGGGAGATGTGAAATTTACACTTGCCGTATCAATGCTTTCGATGTGGCTGTGCCGTGTTGCACTGTGTTATTTCCTGTGCCTCAATATGCAAATGGGAATTTACGGCGTGTGGTATGCAATGTATGCCGATTGGATATTCAGAATAATCTTTTTCGTCTATCGCTTTGCAAAAGGCAAATGGAAGACCCTCACAGTCGTATAATAGCCGAATATCACCGCGAAGTAATATCACTTGCCGTAAGGCAAATATAACTGAGGCCGGCTCATTTAAGGAAATATGTAGTAAACTTTGTAAGGACGACCATTGGTCGTGCGCCTAAAAATATATAAATATACTAAAAGCGGGAGTGATTGCCCCCCAGATTGATGACAACCCCTTCTCAAAAATATGTGTTCGTCATTTTGCGCAAACACAAGGCTCCTTCTGGGAGGGAGCTGTCAGC
>JAZNEN010000052.1:0-5930 GCA_045588615.1 Eubacteriales bacterium | reverse complement strand
TGATGTCGGCGAAATAAAAGACGGAAAGCGCTTTGTGTATGTGGCTTCATTCGGGCTTTTCACCAACGTCACATACAGCACATCGCAAAACACAAAAAATAAGCTCGGGTATATGGCTTATGTGCTTGACGGCATCAAATCTCTGTCAGATATCAAAACTCACCGCGCGAAAATAACTGCTGACGGTGAGGTTTATGAAGGAGAGTTCATATTCGGTGCCATAACAAACTCACTTTCTATAGGCGGTGTTATGAACTTTGCGCCGGCTGACGTTGTACTCAACGACGGGAAATTCGAGGTGTTGCTTATCAAAATGCCGAAAACACTCACTCAGCTCGGAAACATAGCCGTAAACCTTCTTAACAAAAAATACAATTCAAGCGATGTCATATTTACACATGCATCCCGTATAGTAACGGAATTTGAACAACCCACTCCCCTTACTTTTGACGGGGAATATGCGGGCACATTTGATAATGTACACATTAATAATTTAAAAGGCAGATTTACTCTGTACGTAAAAAAATGAGAAGTTTAAAAATTATATGCGTTCTTTTTGCACTCATTCTGATATTCACACCGCTGATGTCAAGCGCTCATACACCGCTTGACAGAACAATATCAAACATAGAAAATGCTGATTATACCGTGAATATCTATCAAATAAATACAAAAGAAGGCGTTATTGAATACCTGAAGGAATATTTAACGGGATTTACCGAAAGCAGTGTTGACTTGCTCGGTGTCACGGTTGTTGATTTCAAATATGCAGAAAACGGCACTCGGGCAGGGATATTTTCATTCTTTGCGGAACTGTCGTATTTCAACACGCGCAAGACAACAAAGATCCTTAAAGGGACTGTAAACAGCACCTCCGTTTCTGTAACTCTTTCCGCACTGCGAAACAGTATTTTTTCGGGCGAGGAATGTATTCTTAGTGCTGAAATATCTGACTATGACGGGAGCAAAGTGGACTGGTACGAGGCAAACAGTAAAAACAAAAACGGTGTTTTGCTTCCCGATTTCAAGGCACCGAGTATTACCCTGACACCCGGTATAGGTATGAAATATTACTACTGTGTGTATAAAGGCTCATTGAGTAACACCGTTGCAGTGAACGTAACAGAGGCATTTGTACCGATATCGGATATTGAACTTTCAAATTTGACGTTAATATGTGGGCGGTCTACTCCCCTTACCGTGGAAATATTCCCCGAAAATGCAACAAAAACCGACATTACATGGAAGGTAACAGACGGCGAAGCGAGTATCGTTTCTGATAGGATCACCGCAAAAAAATCCGGGATAATAACGATAAAAGCAACAGTTTCGGGCGGCAGTGACAAAGGCGGAGATTACGAAAAATATTTTGAAATTTATGCCGAAGAAGCAAAAAGCGAAAACAAAGAAATAAAATGGAGCATTTCGCCTCAGATAGACGGTATATCGCAAATGACCTTCACGGCAAACGAGAAAAAAGATATACAAGTAACATCCGTATCTGACCTTACGGCAAACAAAATGATAAATGCTGTAAGTACAAACGAAAATATGGATATTATCACAAGCGCATATATCGTGTGCGATACATCAGATTCCATAGAAGAAGTGAGTCTGCACGTCGGCAGTGAGTATGCAGGAAAAGAAGTGCATATAATATCGTCCGATAAAAACGGAAACCTCGCAAGCCTTGACACAGTCGTTTCAAACACAGGTGAAATAAACCTGCCCGGAGGAAAGGTCTCCTACGTTGTGGCTTCGGCCGACTCTTCAAATGTCGATCTTTCCTTTTTGATGCTCTTACTTCCCGCGCTTCCTCTTTTGCTCATCCCGATATTTTTATATGTATTCAAAAAAGAGAAAGACAACCGTTTCTGATACTGCATTATCCGCTGTATACGGCAGTTCAAACAATGTATAATTCTGAAATAACTGCAAAATAAAACTGTAAGAATTTTCTTGTAATATTTTCAAATCCGTGAGTAACAATAATATCGGAGCTTGAAGAAGTCAAGTTCCAAACGGATCGATTGTGAAACCGATGGGTTTCAAATTGATACCTCACACAATGAATATTACAGGAGAATTATAAAATGTCAAATAAAACACTTGTTCCCGAAGCAAAGGAAGCACTCGATAAGTTTAAGATGGAAGCCGCAAACGAAGTAGGCGTTAACCTCAAGCAGGGTTACAACGGCGAGCTCACATCCAAGCAGGCAGGCTCAATCGGCGGTCAGATGGTAAAGAAGATGGTCGAGTCCTACGAAAACTCTATCAAGACAAACAAATAAGTTTGCTTTGATAAAAAAAGCCAATGCGGAGTTTCTCTGTTGCTAACGGAGAATCAGCAGGCGCAAAGTTTCGGCAGAGGGATTGTTCCCTCTGCCGATTTGTGTTATAATGGAACAGGTGATAAAAATGGATAAAGAAAAAGACTTGCCGAAAAGAAAAAACTTGCGACTAAAACAATATGATTACAGTTCCCAAGGTGCTTATTTTGTTACAATATGCATCAAGGACAGAAAAAGAATACTTTCGGATATCATCAAACCGTCGGTAGGGGTCGGCAGCAACGCTGCCCCGTTAATCCCGCAAATTCGGCTGACACGAATTGGTGAGATTGTTGAGAAATATTTGCTGTCAAGTGAAAAGATATCCGGTGTAAAAATTGACCGATACATAATTATGCCGGATCATATTCACGCCATTATTTTCATTAATCCGAATGAATATCCGAAACGAAAGAACGGGTCGTCGAGGGCGCCGACCCCTACCAATGAGATGTTGCCGCATATCGTTTCCACATTCAAACGGTTTTGCAACAAGGAAGTCGGCGATAACATTTTTCAACGAGGATATATCGAGCATATTGTTCGTGATCGAGCGGATTATGAAACAAGAATAAAATACATCTGTGAAAACCCGATCCGTTGGTATTACGATGAATGATATTAAAATAATAGAGGGTATGGGCTATGCCCGATGCATTTGTAATACAGAGGAGAAATAACCGTATGATACAACCCGTAAAGAATAACAATATTAAAGAATGTGTCGACGTAATTAAAGAAAGCTTTTTAACGGTAGCTGATGAATTTGGCTTTACAATCGAAAACGCACCTCGTTTTACAGCTTTTGCTACAACAGAACAACGTCTGTCTTGGCAGTTAAATGAAGAAAACAGACCTATGTATGCTTTTGTTATTAATGGAAAGATTGTTGGATATTATTCCTTGGCACTGCTGGGAAACAAGGAGTGTGAACTGAACAATCTGTGTGTACTGCCTCAGTTTAGACATCAAGGCATAGGAGAAAAATTGTTACTGCATTCATTTCAATCAGCACAAGGCTTGGAATGTTTAAAAATGAACATCGGAATCGTGGAAGAAAATCAAATTTTGAAAAAATGGTATGAATCTTTCGGCTTTAAGCCCGTCAAGACGCAAAAATTCGATTTTTTTCCGTTTACATGTGGATATATGGAACTGATTTTTTCATAAGCCGCAATACCCCGACAGACACTAAAAAGTCTGTCGGGGTATTGTAGTTGTTTATTCCGGTTAAAATATAAGAAAGCCGATTTGTGATCTCTCCGATAAGAACATCACAAATTTTCTGTATCGGGTTTCTACGTTATTCCTTGCGTTTTCAAAGCGAAAAGCAGGACTTCTTTACGAATTGTATTTACACATCGCTCCGTCAACATCGCCCTTCATCATAAGCGCAAGTGCTGAGGAAACATTTTCAAAAACATCGGGGAGTTTTTTCATATCAGCAGGCGAAAGATTGCCTAAAACGAAATCAACAAGATCAAAATCGGGATGCGGCTTCTTGCCTACGCCAAGCTTTATTCTCGGATAATTATCCGTTTTCAAGTGCTCCGTTATGCTCTTCATACCGTTGTGACCGCCCGATGAACCTTTACGTCTTATTCTCAGCTGACCTACATCAAGATTAACATCATCGACAAGCACAATAACATTTTCTGCAGGAACTTTATAAAAATCAGCCGCAGGACGTACAGCCTCGCCTGATGCATTCATAAATGTCTGCGGTTTCATAAACATCACCTTGAAGCCGTGAAAATCGACAATATCGTAATTGGATTTGAATTTTATTTTTTTAAATGAAAACCCCTCTTTATCAGCGATATAATCACCGCAAAGAAAACCCATATTATGCCTTGTTGTCGTATATTTATCCCCCGGATTTCCGAGGCAAACAACAATATAATCAACACCGCCTGTGCGTGTTTTAATACCAAACATATCAAAACTCCTTTAATGGACTCTAAGCATTATACACCAAAGCGCATAATAAATCAAGTAATTTTAAAATATTTACACAGTAGTGTGATAAATTATTTGCAAAACACTTGCATTTATCAGTGAGTTGATATATAATGTATTTTGTATATGAATACACTGCGAAAACAATAAAAGAAAGAAACGTATGGATTTTATCAAAGACACAACAGAATACATTTTTTTGGAAAGTGAACCGCAGGTATCAAATGTGATATTTGTTCCGGGCTCATCAAATCCGCTTTTGCCCCGCCGCGCCGCAGAGCTGTATCTTGAAGGCTATGCCAAATATGTAATACCGTCAGGAAAATACTCTATAACCAGAGGTGAATATATGCCGTCGCTTCCGGGCACGGAAACCGAAGGCATAGCTTACAAAACAGAATGCGAAATGTACACCGACATCCTATTAAAATGCGGTGTTCCGTTTGATGCCATACTCGGTGAGGATGAGTCTCAGTACACCTACCAGAATGCCTTTTTTTCCAAAAAGCTGTGTGACAGTAAAAATATAAAGGTGAGCCGTGCAATACTTGTCTGCCACGCTTTTCACGCAAGACGTGCGTACACCTATTACAAATGGGCATTTCCCGACTGTGAGTTTTCGATATGCCCTGTTGTCACATCCGATATAAGCCGTGACAATTGGTACAAAACAGAAAAAGGCAGAAAGCGCATAATGGGAGAGCTTGTACGTCTCGGCAACCAAATGGCGGAATACGCAGAATATGCAAATGCACTAAATAAAAATTAATTATTTTCAGGAAGGATATATATTATGAAATATTGCAGTACAAGAGGAAACAGTGAGCTCGTTTCGGGCGCATATGCTATAAAGAAAGGAATCGCACCTGACGGCGGTCTTTATATGCCGACAGAAATTCCCAAGCTCACAGAAGATGATATAAAGGCACTTTGCGAAATGGACTACGCCCACAGAGCCGCTGATATACTTTACAGATTTTTGGACGATTACGACAAGGACGAGCTTCTTGCCGACTGTATTGAAGCATACAGCGAAAAGAATTTCCCCGGCGGGGCGGCACCTCTGCACCAGCTGGACGAGGGCGGTTATGTGCTTGAGCTTTTCCACGGTCCCACATGCGCATTCAAGGATATGGCGCTTCAGATAATGCCGCGTCTTCTTTCACGTGCACTTAAAATGACAGGTGAAGAAAAAACAGCTCTCATTCTCGTTGCAACGTCGGGTGATACAGGCAAGGCGGCTCTTGAAGGCTACCGTGACGTTCCCGGAATTGCAATAAAGGTATTCTACCCCGTTCACGGCGTAAGTAAGATACAGAAGCTTCAGATGGCAACACAGGAAGGTGAAAATGTTTCCGTTTGTGCTATCGAGGGTAACTTTGACGATGCACAGAACGGTGTTAAGAAGATATTCTCCGATGCTGAAATTAACAAAAAGCTTAATGACGGCGGCTACATACTGACAAGTGCTAACTCCATCAACTGGGGAAGACTCGCCCCTCAGGTCGTTTACTACATTTCCGCTTACTGCGATCTGCTTAAAGACGGTGTTCTGAAATCAGGAGAAATTCTCAACTTCACAGTACCCACAGGTAACTTCGGTAATATCTTTGCCGCATATATCGCAAAGCAGATGGGACT
>JAZNEN010000051.1:0-4922 GCA_045588615.1 Eubacteriales bacterium | reverse complement strand
TGTGTCAGTTTGAAACCAATTTATATTCGTTTCATGCCGGGTATTTCGGTGCACGCATTTGTAAGAGAAACAAGCCGTGCGATTCAAGCGGTGCTTGAAGGTGCGTTTTGCATGTATAAATGAGCTTATGTTTTTTTTTCAGTAAGTTCAAGACTTGTTTATATATATGATAAAACAAATTATAATTGCGACTGTAAAAGAGGTAATGAGTTTTATGATACATATTGAAAATCTTACAAAATATTACAGAAAGAATCCCGCTGTCAACAATATCAGCTTTGACATAGGCGACGGCGAGTATTCTATGAGTAATTTTCTTATTAAAATCGATGGCAAAAAGTATTCAAAGGCAATACACTGTTAGAAACATTCCACGTCCCCAAAAATGTAGGCGGAACTGAATGGGTAGTATTCGCATTTGATGCATCGGGAAGAATTATTCCGATCAATGAAATGAGATATTGTGAAAGTCCCAGAGATGTTCTGGCAAACTGAATAAATTCGGTATTCTTCAAAAGGGTGGCTTATGCCGCCCTTTTTTTGTTGGAGTGTAATAACTTTTCCTCTGAAAGTTTACATTTGAATTTTTTCATTACATCGGATTTGGATTTTTTGCGCCACGTCCGCAGTTGTATCGTATACGAACCGTGGGGCGTTCAGTTTTCAAGGCGAACTGATGGGTGCTCGGTGCTTGGTGAAAGAAATAAAATGGGTGCGTGGCGGTTGACAAACGGGGGGAAAGGATATATAATTAAAATGAATATTTTTGACCGCCGGTTTTGAGGCGGGAGATCAAGCGATTCAAACAGGAGGTTTTTACAGTGGCAAGATTCCGAAAAATTACAAAAAGGCTTGTTGGGGTCATACTGACTGCCGTTATGGTCTTTTCCGTTTGCGTGCCCGCCGCGGCGGTGAGTGCAGGCGGTGTGCAAGACGCAAATATAACAAGGCTTTTCATCGGGGAAAGCGTTCAATTCAAAGTATCGGGGATGAATTACAGAGTGACGTGGGCATCCTCCGATGAAAGTGTTGCGCGCGCCGTTGACGGCACCGTTATAGGTGTCGGACAGGGAACGGCAACAATTACGGCGGAGTGCCTTAAAAAGATAGGCATCTGGCTGTTTTCGTGGTATTTTACGACTGTCAGAACCTTTGATGTTGAGGTTATTACGTCTGACGGTGAGATAAATGATGACGTGCGTCTTTCCGATGAAATTGCCGTCCTTTTCGGAGTTTCACCCGACGAATACGACACCGACTGTGACGGCTTAGGCAATTATGCCGAGGTATATCTTACATCAACTCATCCCGCTTTTGCCGATACTGACGGTGACGGCATTTCTGACAGTGATGAGGATGCGGACGGTGACGGACTTTCCAACATTTCCGAAATTGAGCTTGGAATAAAGCCGAACGACGGCGACACCGACAGTGACGGGCTTTCCGATTTTGAAGAAATAAACGAAACGGGCACGGATCCCAAAAAGCCCGATACAGACTGTGACGGGCTTTCCGACAGTGACGAAACGATTCTCGGCACAGATCCGCTTAAAGAAAAGACGGACGGTGTGACAAGTGACTCTGAAAGAGTGTTTGAGCAGGCTTTGAGTGATGAAAATTTCGATGAAATACTGCTTGATGAAAAAAACAGCGCTTTGCCGTCTCTTATTCTTAAGGCAAAGGGCAACATAAACAACAGAATATTCGTTCAAAGATCGTCAGCGGACGGCATCACGGACAGCCGTTCTGTGCTCGGTATGGCGGTCGATGTCCGCGGTGAGGAGCTCGGAGAGGGAAAAATATCATTTTCTCTCGAAAAGGATCCCGTGCATCCGTTTTTTAAGGACGGAGAAAAAAAGACATTCATCACGAGCGTTATATGCAGATACAATAACGGTACCACCGAATATTTGAATACCGAATACGATGAAGCAAATAACACTGTAAGTGCCGAAATAAACGAAGCGGGAACTTATTTTGTTCTTGATGTTGACAGCCTTTTCGGCGAGCTTGGGTATGACCTTCCCATCTCTGTTTATTCAAACAGAGTCAGCGCGAGCGTAAAGCCTCAAAAATCGGCTGATGTTATGGCTCAGGCTGACATCGTATTTATAATAGACACCACAGGCTCAATGAGCGAGGAAATAAACAACGTAAAAGAAAATATCACAAGCTTTGTTGATACATTGAAGAAAAACGGCGTTTCGGCAAGCCTTGCGCTTATAAGCTATCAGGATCTTGAGGCTGACGGCGAGGACTCAACCGTTGTGCATAAAAACGGTACAGAGAACTGGTTTTACGATACAGATTCTTTTAAAAATGCCATTTCCGTCCTTGCCCTCGGCGATGGCGGCGACTATCCCGAGTGTGCGCTCGATGCCCTTGAAACGGCAAGACTTCTCGATATGCGTGCATCGGCGGGAAAAATTTTCATTCTTGTCACCGATGCCAACTACAAGACCGATAACAGATACGGCATTGCTTCGATGAATGACGAAATAGACCTGCTGAAAAATGCGGGTGTTATGTGCAGTGTTATTTCGAAGCCGTTCTGGGAGAGCGAATACAGCGAACTTTGTAACGAAACAAACGGTTTGTGGGGCGATATATACGGTGATTTCAATGCCGAGCTTTCATCTCTTGCCGAAAAAATAGGATCAGACATTGTTGGCACCGGCCATTGGATATATCTTGACGGTACCGTACCTGTGCCGGTAAGGCTTGATGAAAAGCCCTATGCCGGCAGTACAGTTGATACCGATGGCGACGGAATGCCCGATATACGTGAGCTTGTCAATATTGAGCCCGATGGGCAGGTCGATCTTGATGCACTTTTGCAAGAGGTCAGCGGCGGAATTATAACCGGAACAAATTACGGCATTGTTGAAACGTATTCATATATAAGCAATCCCACTGTGCAGGACACGGATTTTGACGGTACTGCAGATGATGCCGATCCTTTGCCCCTTACAAATATCAACAAGGGCATATTGCACTATGCGTATGACAACAAAGCGTGTAATATAGAGTTCAAAATGGACTACCGCGATCTGCTCGACGGCGATAGTACAAAATATTCCAAGGATCTTTCCGTGCTTTCCATTCTTTATTCTGCGGATACTTATGATGAGTCATATATAGAGCTTACGTCGGGCGGAGCTATCGGTGGAGAAGATAACGGCAGAAATTTAGGAACGCTTCTGGGACTTAACGGTGATTCGGAATTTATTCAGATCCTTCCGAAAAATTACGGCGAGGATCATGATGATATAACCGATTTCTTTGTCGGACACAAAAAGATACGCTATAACGGTGTAGATAATGAGGTAATTGTAATTGCTGTGAGAGGCACGAACGCCACACCCGCCGAATGGTCAAGCAACTTCGATGTCGGTGCCGATACGAAAGAGTATTATGCGGCTGTCGGAGAAAGTCATCCCCACTGGAACAACAAAAACAACCACAAGGGATTTGATGTTACCGCGACACGTGTTTATGAAAGACTGATGCAGTACATAAACGAAAATGTTGACCTGAAAGCACGCAAAACGATACTGATATGCGGTCACTCAAGAGGTGCAGCAATTGCCAATATTATCGGCGCGCGCTTTGAAAGGGAGCATACGGACTATAACTCCTTCACATATACGTTTGCGACACCGTATAATACAACCGATAAAGATGCATTGGAGTATAAAACAATATTCAATATTGTCAATAAGGATGATATCATAACGTATTTACCGCTTGAGAAGTGGGGATTTAAAAAATACGGTACAACGAGGGCGGTGAGCGTAAGAGAATATTACGCAAGCGGAAATGCAGAGGGCTCATTCAAGTGGCTGACAGGCGTTGATTATAACGACGACAGCGGTACACAAAGAACACTTGACTGCTTTTCTGCAATAGTTGACACAAGGGAACAGCTTTACAAGCTCGACACATCGGAAGATGGAACGGTGTACGAAAATGATATCGGACATCTGACAAAAGGCGGTGCGGAGAAGGAGCTTGTTGAGCTCCGCGCGGCGTTGGAAGAAGAAAGACTTGCAAAGTTCTGCACGCTTAAGGTCGTCGGCAGTCTTGCGTGGTGGCACGTTGAGGTCAATTACTGCCCCGCATATTTTATGCAGATCATTGCCAATATGGCAACAAGTACAGGACCGCTTCTCGGACGTGACGTAAAGGGAAAATACGCAACGGCAAAAACCTCGTTTGTCGCCTCAAGCGGAGTTGTAATCGTCGGCGGTCTGACGCATCCTCATATGCAGCCGACATATTATCTTATTGCGCATAACGATCTTGCACCGCTTCCCAAAAAATGAAAGAGGGTAAAATATGACATTGAACGGCTTTAAAAAAATGATACCGATATTTCTTATTGTCTATATCATTCAGTTTTTGGTGTTTCCTGCAGTGTTTCCAAAGTATTATCCGAGAAGCAACGAGGCGGTATTTATCTTTTTGATTCCCGCTGTTTTGGCATCAGTCCTCGGAATATGCATTTTAAAGGCAGATGTGCTGAGCTGCATTGTTGCAGATCTTGTTTACTGTATTGCTGTTTGCATATATAATGGCAAAGGTCATTACGGCGTAGGACTCAGAGGGATATTTCTTGACGGGGCAAAGCCTGTATATTCATTTGAATATACGCTCATCAGCGTTTTCATAATTTTCGTTTTGTTTGTGCTTTTTCAGTTATCTGTTTGCGGACTGTTCTGTTTGATCTTGAAACTGAAACAGTATCGCTGATGTAATAGGTGTAAAAAAGGGGTGGCTCATTTATGGAAATAACTTCCAAAATAAGTCGCCCCGTGTACTTTTTGAATATTTATTCTGTAGGGGAGTGCATTGCACTCCCGCTTTTAGTATATTTATACATTTTGAATCGGACGACCAATGGTCGCCTCTACAAATGTAAT